>DASRYN010000177.1:0-4400 GCA_035687185.1 Pseudoxanthomonas sp.
GGGGAACGGCGCCGGGCGGGCCGCAGCGCGCTTCAGCGGTGGAAGTCGCCGGCCGCCTCGGGCTGGTAGCGCACCGCCTTGACCCGCAGCCGCAGCGGGCGGCCGCCGGGCGCCTGCCAGTCGATGCTCTGGCCCACCGACAGGCCCAGCAGGGCGGTGCCGACCGGCGCCAGGACGGAGACGCGGCCGTGCTCGACGTCCGCCTCGTTGGGATAGACCAGCGTCAGCACGTGGTTCTCGCCGCTGGCCACGTCCTCGCACTCGACCTGCGAATGCATGGTGACCACGTCCGGCGGGACGCGCTCGGGCGGCAGCACCTCGGCGCGGTTGAGTTCGTCCATCAGCGCGAGCGCGGCCGGATGGCGGCTCAGCACCGGGGAGTCGAGCAGGGCTTCCAGGCGCGCGAGGTCGCGGCTGGAGACGATCAGCGAGGGGGGCAGGCCGCTGGCGGGCTGGGTGGGCATGGTGGCTCCTGTGCACGAAGGCGCGCGGGGCGCGCATGAAGAAAAAGGCGGCGCGTCGCCGCTCCGCCTCGGGTCAAGGATTTGTGGTCCGAACCGTAGCCCGGAACGCGGCGCGGTTCAACCGCCGCGCGGGCTCAGCCCCAGTCGCTGCGCGGGGGCGGCGGTGGGGCGGCAGCGGCCGTGGCGGCGTCCTCGCCGGGGGCCAGCAGGCCCGGCGGCAGATCGCGGAACACCTGCGCCAGGCGGCCGAGGAAGCCGGCCATCGCCGAGCTGCGGCGCCAGGCCATGGCGATGCTGCGGCTGGGATGGGAGTCGGAGAAGCGCAGCAGGTGGATGTTGTCCGAACGCGCCACCGGCGGCTTGACCGCCAGGGTGGGCAGCAGGGTCACGCCGACGTTGGCCGCCACCATCTGCCGCAGCGTCTCCAGGCTGGTGGCGCGGAACTCGGTCTTCTCGTGCGCGCCCGACAGGCGGCACACGTCCAGCGCCTGCTCGCGCAGGCAGTGGCCGTCCTCCAGCAGCAGCAGGCGCTGCTCGGACAGCTCGTCCAGCGTCAGCGCCTCGCGCCGGGCCAGCGGGTGGTTCTCGGGCACGGCCAGGACGAACGGCTCCTCGAACAGGAACTCGGCGTGCAGCTGCTCGTCGTGCACGGGCAGGGCCAGCAGCGCGGCGTCCAGCTTGCCGTCGCGCAGCCGCGCCAGCAGCTCGTCGCTCTTCTCCTCCACCAGCAGCAGCTCCAGCTGCGGGAAGCGGGCGCGGATGCGCGGCACCACGTGCGGCAGCAGGTAGGGCGCCAGCGTGGGGAAGATGCCCAGGCGCACCGTGCCGGCTTCCGGGTCCTGGCTGCGGCGCGCGGCCTCGCGCATCTGCTCGACCTCGGCCACGATGCGGCGCGCGCGCTCGGCGGCCTCGCGCCCGGCCGGGGTCAGCATCACCTTGCGCGGGGCGCGCTCGACCAGCGGCACGCCCAGCTCGTCCTCGAGCTTGCGGATCTGGGTGGAGAGCGTGGGCTGGCTGACGTAGCAGGCGGCCGCGGCCCGGCCGAAGTGCTTGTGGTCGGCCAGGGCCACCAGGTACTTCAGGTCGCGCAGGTTCATCGCACCGTTCCTCCCGACAGCCGGCCCGGGCCGCATGCCGCCGCCGGGCGGGCCGGCGGCGAGGGCAACCCTAGCGCGTTCAGACCGCTTCCGCGACCGTCTCCGGCGCCGCGGGCGCGGAGACGCGGATCAGGTGGTCGAAGGCGGCCAGCGCGGCCTTGGAGCCCTCGCCCATGGCGATGACGATCTGCTTGTACGGCACCGTGGTGCAGTCGCCGGCGGCGAACACGCCCGGCACCGAGGTCTGGCCGCGGTCGTCGACCACGATCTCGCCGCGCGGGCTCAGCTCGACCGTGCCCTTGAGCCACTCGGTGTTAGGCAGCAGGCCGATCTGTACGAACACGCCCTCCAGCGCCAGCCGGTGCGAGTCGCCGCCGACGCGGTCCCGGTACACCAGCCCGGTGACCTTGCCGCCGTCGCCCAGCACCTCGGTGGTCTGCGCGTTGACGATGATGTCCACGTTGCCCAGGCTGCGCAGCTTGCGCTGCAGCACCTCGTCGGCGCGCAGCTTGCCGTCGAACTCGATCAGGGTGACGTGGGCGACGATGCCGGCCAGGTCGATGGCCGCCTCCACGCCGGAGTTGCCGCCGCCGATCACCGCCACGCGCTTGCCCTTGAACAGCGGGCCGTCGCAGTGCGGGCAGTAGGCCACGCCCCTGTTGCGGTACCGGTCCTCGCCGGGGACGTTCATCTGCCGCCAGCGCGCGCCGGTGGACAGGATCACGGTCTTCGACTTCAGCGAGGCGCCGTTGGCCAGCTTCACCTCGACCAGGCCGTCGGCCCCGGGGGGCACCAGCGCCTGCGCGCGCTGCAGGTTCATCACGTCCACGTCGTACTCGCGCACGTGCTGCTCCAGCGCCGCGGCCAGCTTCGGGCCCTCGGTGTGCTGCACGGACACGAAGTTCTCGATGGCCATGGTGTCCAGCACCTGGCCGCCGAAGCGCTCGGCCGCCACGCCGGTGCGGATGCCCTTGCGCGCGGCGTAGATCGCCGCCGCGGCGCCGGCCGGGCCGCCGCCGACCACCAGCACGTCGAACGGGGCCTTCTTCGCGATCTTCACGGCCTCGCGCTTCTCCGCGCCGGTGTCCAGGCGCGCGACGATTTCCTCCAGGCCCATGCGGCCGGCGGCGAACACCTCGCCGTTGAGGAACACGGTGGGCACCGACATCACCTGGCGTGCCTCGACCTCGTCCTGGAACAGCGCGCCGTCGATGGCCACGTGCCTGATGTTCGGGTTCAGCACCGCCATCAGGTTCAGCGCCTGCACCACGTCCGGGCAGTTCTGGCAGGACAGCGAGAAGTAGGTCTCGAAAGTGAACTCGCCTTCGAGCGACTTCACCTGCTCGATGACATCGGCCGCGGCCTTGGACGGATGGCCGCCCACCTGCAGCAGCGCCAGCACCAGCGAGGTGAACTCGTGGCCCATCGGCAGGCCGGCGAAGCGCAGCGAGATGTCCTGGCCGGGGGAGGTCAGGGCGAAGGAGGGCTTGCGCTCGGCGTCGTCGCGGCGCACCTCCAGCGTGATCAGCGGCGAGAGCGCCTCGATGTCCTGCAGCAGGCCGAGCATCTCGCGCGAGCCGTCGCCGTCGTCGAGCGAGGCGACGACGTGCACCGGCCGGGTCAGGCGTTCGAGGTAGGCCTTGAGCTGGGTCTTGAGGTCGGCATCCAACATGGCGCGGCTCCTTGGGGGGAGGGGTTCGTGGGCGGGGCGGGCAAGCCGCCCCCGTTCGCGCCCGGGTACGGGCACGGCGATGGCGTGGAAGTGGACCGGAGCCGACGCGGGCCTGCGTGGCGTGCCGCGGCGCGGCGGCTGCGTGGGGGCGATGGCTCCGGTCCACTCCCACCCCCGCCCGGCGGCGGGGATGGTCGTGGGGCTTCCCCGCCGGAACGGGGAAGCGGTGCGGCCTCAGATCTTGCCGACCAGGTCCAGCGACGGGGCGATGGTCTTGGCCCCCTCCTTCCACTTGGCCGGGCAGACCTGGCCCGGGTTGGCGGCGACGAACTGCGCGGCCTTCAGCTTGCGCAGGGTCTCGGTCACGTCGCGGGCGATGGCGTTGTCGTGGATCTCGAGGGTCTTGATGACGCCTTCCGGGTTGATGATGAAGGTGCCGCGCAGGGCCAGGCCCTCTTCCTCGATGTGCACGCCGAAGGCGCGGGTCAGCTGGTGGGTCGGGTCGCCGACCAGCGGGAACTGGGCCTTGCCCACCGCCGGGGAGGTCTCGTGCCACACCTTGTGCGAGAAGTGGGTGTCGGTGGTCACGATGTAGACCTCGGCACCGGCCTTCTGGAACTCGGCGTAGTTGTCGGCGGCGTCCTCGACCTCGGTCGGGCAGTTGAAGGTGAAGGCGGCCGGCATGAAGATTAGGACCGACCACTTGCCCTTCAGGCTGGCGTCGGTGACTTCGATGAACTCGCCGTTGTGGTAGGCAGTGGCCTTGAACGGCTTGACCTGGGTGTTGATCAGGGACATCGGTAGGTCCTCTCGTGGGTTGGTTGGGGAAGCGGGACGCGCATCGTAGACGGTCACGATAGACACATCAAATCGATTGGAGGGATTGAATAGATAGTTTGTGTCTATCGCAACGAGACGTGAATTCTTTGGTGCACCGCGCAAGCATTGGCTTTCCGCGCCGGCTGGGCCATCGTGGCGCGGATGGATGAGCCCGACGCGCCCGCACCCCGCCTGAACGACCTGCTCCGCGAGGGCGCCGCCCGCATCGGCCGCGAAGAGGCCGAGCCGCTGCTGGGCCATGCCCTCGGCCAGGACCGGGCCTGGCTGTTCGCCCACGCCACCGACCCGGTGGACATGGCGGCGGCCCGGCGCTTCCGCGGGCTGGTC
>DASRYN010000178.1:0-16782 GCA_035687185.1 Pseudoxanthomonas sp.
CATTCGTTGATCCGCACTAGGCGCAGCACGTGGTCCACGGTCTCGGCGGCATACCCGGCGGCGACGATGTCCTCGCGCGACTGCTCCTGGTCCACGTAGCGGTACAGGATGCCGTCGAGCACGTCGTAGGGCGGCAGCGAGTCCTGGTCCTTCTGGTTCTCGCGCAGTTCGGCCGAGGGCGGGCGCGCGATCACCGCCGGCGGGATCACCGGCGCCCCGCCCACGGTGTTGCGCCACCGGGCCAGGCCGAACACCTCGGTCTTGTACAGGTCCTTCAGCGGCGCGTAGCCGCCGCACATGTCGCCGTAGATCGTGGCGTAGCCCACCGCGTACTCGCTCTTGTTGCCGGTGGTCAGCAGCAGGCCGCCGAACTTGTTGGCCAGCGCCATGAGGATGGCGCCGCGCGCGCGCGACTGCAGGTTCTCCTCGGTGGTGTCGGCCGGCCGGTCCGCGAACAGCGGCCCCAGCGCCTGCAGGAAGCCCTGGAACGCCGGCTCGATCGGCACGGTCTCCAGGCGCACGCCCAGCGCCGCGCACTGCTCGGCGGCCAGGTCGTTGGACAGTTCGGCGGTGTAGCGCGAGGGCAGGCGCACGGCGGTGACGTTCTCCGCGCCCAGCGCGTCCACCGCCAGGGCCAGCACCAGCGAGGAATCGATGCCGCCGGACAGGCCGAGCCAGGCGCGCGAGAAGCCGTTCTTGCCGCAATAGTCGCGGATGCCGCGCACCACCGCGCGCCAGGCCAGCGCGTCCATGCTCTCGTCGCCGTCGTCGATCCACTGCACCGGGGCGAAGCGGCGCGCCTGCGGGTCGTAGTCCACCACCAGCCACTGGTCGGTGAACGCGGCCGCGGCCGGGTGCACGGTGCCGTCCGCGTCGGCCACCACCGAGGCGCCGTCGAACACCAGCGAATCCTGGCCGCCGACCACGTTGAGGTAGGCCAGCGCCGCGCCCGACTCGCGCGTGCGCTCGGCCAGCAGCGCGTCGCGCTGGGCGTGCTTGCCGCGCTCGAACGGCGAGGCGTTGGGCACCAGCACCAGGTGCGCGCCGGCGCGCACCGTCTCGGCCAGCGGCTCGGCGAACCAGAGGTCCTCGCAGATCACCACGCCCACCGGCACGCCCCTGGCCTCGAACACGCAGGGCGCGCCGTCGGGGTCCACCTCGAAGTAGCGCCGCTCGTCGAACACCGCGTAGTTGGGCAGCTCGCGCTTGCGGTAGGTGGCTTCCACCCGGCCGTCGCGCAGCACGCTGGCGGCGTTGTACAGCACGCTGCCGGCCGACTCCGGCCAGCCGACCACGGCCACGATGCCGTGCACGCCGGCGGCGATGCGCTCCAGCGCGGCGTGGCACGCGGCCAGGAACGAGGGCCGCATCAGCAGGTCCTCCGGCGGGTAGCCGCTGATGGCCAGTTCCGGGAACAGCACCACGTCGGCGCCGTACTCGTCGCGGGCCTCGGCGATCAGCGCCTCGATCCGCGCGGTGTTGCGCTCGACCGCGCCTACCGGGAAATCGAACTGGGCCAGGGCGATGCGCAGGGATGCACTCATGGCATGGTCGGGCGGTGGGGTGCGCCCATCATACCGCCGCGCAACGCGGCGGCCGTGGAGGCTGCGCGCACCGGACGCAGCCGCGGTCGCGCCGGACGCAGCCGCGGCGGCCCGCGCGGCGCAACCGACGGCGCCACGCCAATCGTTCGCGTTGCCGCCGCGCGGAAAAGAAGAAGGCCGCCCGGGGGCGGCCTTCCTCGCGCGAGGGGCGGAAGCGGTCAGCCCAGGCGGGCCTTGATCGCCGCGCCCAGGTCGCCCGGCGAGCGGACGGTGGTGATGCCCGCGGCTTCCATCGCCGCGAACTTGCCTTCGGCCGTGCCCTGGCCGCCGGAGGCGATGGCGCCGGCGTGGCCCATGCGCTTGCCCGGAGGCGCCGAGGCGCCGGCGATGAAGCCCACGACCGGCTTCTTCACGTACTGGCGCACGTACTCGGCGCCCTCTTCCTCGGCGCTGCCGCCGATCTCGCCGACCATGATGATGCCTTCGGTCTGCGGGTCCTCGTTGAACAGCTTCAGGCAGTCGACGAAGTTCAGGCCGTTGATCGGGTCGCCGCCGATGCCGATGCAGGTCGACTGGCCCAGGCCCACGTCGGTGGTCTGCTTCACGGCTTCGTAGGTCAGCGTGCCCGAGCGCGACACGATGCCGACCTTGCCCGGCTTGTGGATGTGGCCCGGCATGATGCCGATCTTGCACTCGCCGGGGGTGATGATGCCGGGGCAGTTGGGGCCGATGAGGGTGACGTCCTCGTAGCCCTTGAGCACGTTCTTGACCCGCAGCATGTCCAGCACCGGGATGCCCTCGGTGATGGCGACGATGACCTTGATGCCGGCATCGGCGGCCTCGAGGATGGCGTCGGCCGCGAACGGCGGCGGGACGTAGATGACCGAGGCGTCGGCGCCGGTCTCGGCAACCGCGTCGGCGACGGTGTTGAACACCGGCAGGCCGATGTGCTGCTGGCCGCCCTTGCCGGGGGTGACGCCGCCGACGACCCTGGTCCCGTACTCGACCATCTGCTCGGCGTGGAAGGTGCCCTGCTGGCCGGTGAAGCCCTGCACGATCACCTTGGTGTTCTTGTTGACTAGAACGGACATGGTTGGGTCCTCGATATTCCGTATTGGGCGCCGGCTCCGGATCCGCGGCATCGGCTGCGCCGATGCCGCGGGGCGCGCTCCCCTCCCCGCCGCTTCGCGGCGACCGCCCCTCCGGCACGGAGGGGGCGGGGTCGGGATTCGCGCCGCCCGGACGCCGTCGAAAGGATCAGGCGACGGCGGCGACGGCCTTCTTGGCGCCGTCGTTGATGTCGTCGGCGGGAATGATGGCCAGGCCGGACTCGGCCAGCAGCTTCTTGCCGGCCTCCACGTTCGTGCCTTCCAGGCGCACCACCACCGGCACCTTGACGCCCACCTCCTTGACCGCGGCGATGATGCCCTCGGCGATCATGTCGCAGCGGACGATGCCGCCGAAGATGTTGACGAAGATCGCCCTGACCTTGTCCGAGGACAGGATCAGCTTGAACGCGGTGGTCACGCGCTCCTTGGTGGCGCCGCCGCCGACGTCGAGGAAGTTCGCCGGCTCGCCGCCGTTGAGCTTGATCACGTCCATGGTCGCCATCGCCAGGCCGGCGCCGTTGACCATGCAGCCGATGTTGCCGTCCATGGTGACGTAGTTGAGGTCGTGCTGGCTGGCCAGCACCTCGGTCTCGTCCTCCTGGCTCTTGTCGCGCATGGCGACCAGCTCGGGGTGGCGGAAGGCGGCGTTGTCGTCGGAATTGACCTTGCCGTCCAGCGCGTACAGGTCGCCGTTGGAGAGGATGGCCAGCGGGTTGAGCTCCACCAGCGACAGGTCCTTCTCGTTGAACAGGCGGTACAGCCCGGTCATGATCTTGACCAGCTGGCCGACCTGCTTGGCGTTGAGGCCCAGGGCGAAGCCCACGTTGCGCGCCTGGTACGGCTGCAGGCCCTCGACGAAGTTGACGTTCAGGGTCTGGATCAGCTCCGGGGTCTCGGCGGCGACCTTCTCGATCTCCACGCCGCCCTCGGACGAGGCGATGAAGGTGATCGACTTGCTGCCGCGGTCCACCAGGACCGACAGGTAGAGTTCCTTGGCGATCTCGCCGGCCTCGGTCACCAGCACCTGGTTCACCGGCAGGGCCACGCCGCCGGACTGGTAGGTGGCCATCTTCGTGCCGAGCATGCCGTTGGCGGCATTCCACACGTCGTCGGTGGTCTTGCAGAACTTGACGCCGCCGGCCTTGCCGCGGCCGCCGGCGTGGATCTGGGCCTTCACCATCCACGGGCCGCTGCCCAGTGCCTTGGCCGCATCGACCGCTTCAGCCGGGGTGGACGCGACGCGCCCTGCCGGGACCGGAATGCCGTATTCGGCAAACAGTTGTTTCGCCTGGTACTCGTGGAAATTCATGCTTCACCAGTGGGGTGGGGAACGGCCGCCGGGCAGGCCGCGGACGGGCCGGGTGGGCGTGCGGGGCGGGCCGGCTATTGTCGCCGACGGGGCCCGGCGGTGCAAAAAGCCCGGGGCGGGGCGCCCGGACGGCGCGGCCCCTATACTGGGCCCGCCGCGTCCCGGGACCCCGCGCTTGCCCCACGCCTCGCTCATCGACCGCATCGAGTCCATCCCGCGGCGGGAGCTGTATTTCTTCGCCCTATACCGGGTGCTGGAGGCGGGGCTGATGGCGGCGCTGGTGTTCAGCCCGCTGGGCGAGCTCACCGGCCCACCGCGCGACGCCGCGCTGGGCGGCACGGTCGCGGTGGCCTATCTGGTGGCCGCGCTTGCCCTGCTGGTGCTGGGCCGCAACGAGCGCTGGCTGGTGCCGCTGGTGTTCACCGGCACCTGCATCGACATCCTCGCCGCCACCCTGGCCACGCACGCGCTGCCCACGGTCGGGGCGGGCATCGCCATGATGCTGCTGTTCAACGTCGCCGCCGCGGCGATGCTGCTGCGCCTGCGCTACGGGCTGGTCGTGGCCGGCCTGGCCGCGGGGGCGCTGTTCGCCGAGCACGTGTGGACGCTGCTGGAGCCCGGCGCGCGGACCCGCTCGCTGGCCGAGCTGTCCATGTTCCTCACCAGCTACCTGGCGCTGGCCTGGCTGGCGCACCAGATCGGCCAGCGCGCCCGCGCCAACCAGGCGCTGGCCGAGCAGCGCACGGCCGAGGTGGCCAACCTGGTGGAGATCAACGAGCTGATCATCCGCCGCATGCGCACGGGCGTGCTGGTGGTGGACGCGGACAACCGCGTCACCCTGGCCAACGAGGCCGCCTCGCTGCTGCTGGGCGACGCCGGCCAGGCCGACGCCCCCAGCCTGGCCGCGCTGGCTCCCGAGCTGGCGCGGCGGCTGCAGCGCTGGCGCAACGGCTGGCAGGTGGACGACAGCCCGCTGCAGCTGCAGTCCGACCAGCCCGAGGTGCAGCCGCGCTTCGCCCGCCTGCTGGCCGACTCGGACGTGACCCTGGTGTTCCTGGACGACGCCACCGTGGTCTCGCGCCGCGCCGAATCGCTGACCCTGGCGGCGCTGGGGCGCTTCTCGGCCAGCCTGGCCCACGAGATCCGCAACCCGCTGGCGGCGATCAACTACGCGGTGCAGCTGCTGGAGGAATCGCGCGGCGTGGACGACGCCGACCGCCGCCTGCTGCAGATCATCCACCAGCAGTGCCAGCGCACCAACGGCATCGTGGAGAGCGTGCTCGGCCTGGCCCGGCGCGAACGCGCCAACCCGGAGAACACCGACCTGGGGGCGTTCGTGCGCCGCTTCGTCGACGACTACCGCCAGACCCTGTCCATCGAGACCGACAGCCTGGAGGCGATCATCCCCGCGCAGCCGGTGCAGGCGATGGTGGACCCGCGCCACCTGCAGCAGGTGCTCACCGCGCTGGTGCACAACGCGCTCAAGTACGGCCGCATCCCGGAGGAGCCGGCGCGGGTGCGGCTGCGCGTGTCGCCGGGCGAACGCACCGCGATGGTGGACGTGCTCGACCGCGGGCCGGGCATCCCCGAGGGCGTGCTGGCGCAGCTGTTCCGGCCGTTCTACACCACCTCCGAGCATGGCACGGGCCTGGGCCTGTACATCGCGCGCGAGCTGTGCCGCGCCAACCAGGCCAAGCTGGAGTACGTGCCCGTGCCCGGCGGCGGTGCCTGCTTCCGCGTCAGCCTGCCCGGGCCGCACAACATCCTGCCCGCCTGACCGCAGGCTTGGCCCAACCCACTGAGCGGGTTATCTTTTCGCCATGAGCCCGAGCCGCAGCGCCCTGATCGTCGACGACGAGCGCGACATCCGCGAACTGCTGGTACTCACCCTGGGCCGCATGGGCCTGCGCGTGGACACCGCCGCCAACCTGGCCGAGGCGCGCGAGCTGCTCGCCGGCAACCGCTACGACCTGTGCTTCACCGACATGCGGCTGCCCGACGGCAACGGCATCGAGCTGGTCGGCGAGATCGCACGCCACCACCCGCAGACGCCGGTGGCCATGATCACCGCCTTCGGCAACATGGACCTGGCGGTGGAAGCGCTCAAGGCCGGCGCCTTCGACTTCGTCAGCAAGCCGGTGGACATCGCCGTGCTGCGCGGGCTGGTCAAGCACGCGCTGGAGCTCAACAACGCCGAGCGCCCGGCCCCGCCCCCGCCGCCGCCGGAGCAGGCCAGCCGCCTGCTAGGCGACTCGCCGGCCATGGCCACGCTTCGCGCCACCATCGCCAAGGTCGCGCGCAGCCAGGCGCCGGTCTACATCCTGGGCGAGTCGGGCGTGGGCAAGGAGCTGGTGGCGCGCACCATCCACGAGCAGGGCGCGCGTGCGGCCGGGCCGTTCGTGCCGGTCAACTGCGGCGCGATCCCGGCCGAGCTGATGGAGAGCGAGTTCTTCGGCCACAAGAAGGGCAGCTTCACCGGCGCCCACGCCGACAAGCCGGGCCTGTTCCAGGCCGCCAGCGGCGGCACCCTGTTCCTGGACGAAGTGGCCGAGCTGCCGCTGCCGATGCAGGTCAAGCTGCTGCGCGCCATCCAGGAGAAGTCGGTGCGGCCGGTCGGCGCGGCCGGCGAGGTGCCGGTGGACGTGCGCATCCTCTCGGCCACGCACAAGGACCTGTCCGGTCTGGTGGCCGAGGGCCGCTTCCGCCACGACCTGTACTACCGCATCAACGTGATCGAGCTGCGCGTGCCGCCGCTGCGCGAGCGCACCGGCGACCTGCCGCAGCTGGCCGGCGCGATCCTCGCCCGCCTGGCCGCCGGCCAGGGCCGGCCCGCGCCGGAGCTGACCGCGGCCGCGCTCTCGGCGCTGGCCGCCTATCCGTTCCCCGGCAACGTGCGCGAGCTGGAGAACGTGCTCGAGCGCGCCCTGGCCCTGGCCGAGGGCGAGCGCATCGACGCCTCCGACCTGCACCTGCCGCAGGCGCCGATGCGCGGCCACGGCGCCGGCGAGCCGGCGGGCGGCATGGCCGAGGCCGTGGCCGACCTGGACCCGGGCACCGGCGCCCTGCCCTCGTACATCGAGCAGCTCGAACGCGCGGCGATCCAGAAGGCGCTGGAAGACAACCGCTGGAACAAGACCCGCGCCGCTGCGCAGCTGGGCATCACTTTCCGCGCGCTGCGCTACAAGCTCAAGAAGCTGGGCATGGACTGAGGCCGCGCCGGCGCGGCGCCTGCGCACGGCGCCACGCACGCCGCTTCGCCTCCGGCGATAATGGCGCATGGGCACGAGCCACCTCCCCAAGAAATCGCTGGGCCAGCACTTCCTGCACGAGCGCGCCTACATCGAGCGCATCGTCCAGGCGGTGGACCCGCGGCCCGGCGACCGCGTGGTCGAGATCGGCCCGGGCCAGGGCGCCATCACCCTGCCGCTGCTGCGCCGCCACGGCGCGCTCACGGTGATCGAGTTCGACCGCGACCTGGTCGGTCCGCTCACCGCCATGGCCGAGGGCGTGGGCGAACTGGCCATCGTCCACCGCGACGTGCTGCAGGTCGACCTCACCGAATTGGCCGCCGGCACCCCGATCCGGCTGGTCGGCAACCTGCCCTACAACATCTCCTCTCCCATCCTGTTCCATGCGCTGGACCACGCCGCGGCGATCCGCGACATGGTCTTCATGCTGCAGAAGGAAGTGGTGGACCGCATGGGCGCGGCGCCCGGCAGCAAGGTGTACGGCCGGCTGAGCGTGATGCTGCAGGCCTACTGCACGGTGACGCCGCTGTTCGTGGTGCCGCCCGGCGCGTTCCGCCCGCCGCCGAAGGTGGATTCGGCGGTGGTGCGGCTGGTCCCGCGCGCCCCGGCCGCGGTCGGCATCGCGGACCCGGCGCGCTTCGCCGAGGTGGTGCGCGCCGCCTTCGGCCAGCGCCGCAAGACCCTGCGCAACGCCCTGGACGGGATCTGCGATGCCGCGCAGTTCCAGGCCGCGGGCATCGACCCGCAGCTGCGCGCCGAACAGGTCGACGTGCCGTCCTTCGTCCGCCTGGCCAACGCGAAAGGCGCCGCATAGGCGCGAAGCGCGCGCCGGAGCCGTTCCCGCGCCCGGCCCGGCGCCCGCTGCCGTCGATGCCGCGGCGAGGCGAGCGTCGTCTCGGCCCTCACATGCTTTTTGCTTACACTGTGGCCATGCCGCAACCGACGCCGCCCTACGCGATCGACGTGGAAGTGAGCCCGCGCTTCCTCCCGGAACAGTCCGAACCGGAAGCCGCCCGCTACGTCTTCGCCTACAGCATCCGGATCCGCAACCGCGGCAGCGTCGCCGCGCGGCTGCTGGCGCGCCACTGGACCATCACCGACGGCAACGGCCGCATCGAGGAGGTGCACGGCGAGGGCGTGGTCGGCGAACAGCCGTGGCTGGAACCGGGCGAGGCCTTCGAATACACCTCGGGCGTGGTGCTGGAGACCGGCGACGGCGCGATGCAGGGACGCTACGACATGCTGGCCGCGGACGGCACCCGCTTCGACGCGCCCATCGCTCCCTTCCTGCTCTCCGTGCCGCGGACCCTGCACTGATGGGGGCGGCATGAGCACCTGGGCCATCGGCGACCTGCAAGGCTGCTACGACGCCACCGCCCGCCTGCTGGAACGCATCCGCTTCGATCCCGCCGCCGACACCCTCTGGTTTTGCGGCGACCTGGTCAACCGCGGCGGCCAGTCGCTGGAGACCCTGCGCCTGGTGCACTCGCTGCGCGACCGCAGCGTGGTGGTGCTGGGCAACCACGACCTGTCGCTGCTGGCCATCGGCGAGCGCCCGGCGGCCGAGCGGCGCAAGGTCAACGCGGACCTGCAGCGGGTGGTCTTCGCCGAGGACGGCCCGGAGCTGCTGGGCTGGCTGCGGCGGCAGAAGCTGCTGCACGCCGACCGCGACCTGGGCTGGATGATGGTCCACGCCGGGCTGGCGCCGCAGTGGACCACCCAGCAGGCCGAACAGCACGCCGCCGAGGTCGAGCGCCAGCTGCACGGCGAGGGCTACCGCGGCCTGCTGCGCAACATGTACGGCGACAAGCCGCACTGGTCGCCCGGCCTGCGCGGGCAGGACCGCTGGCGCGCGATCATCAACTGGTTCACCCGCGCGCGCTACTGCACGCCGCGCGGGCGCATCGCCATCGAGGAGAAGGGCCCGCCCGGCACCCAGGCCCCCGGCCTGTATCCGTGGTACGAGGCGCCGGGCCGGGTCGAGCGCGACCTGAAGATCGTCTGCGGCCACTGGTCCACGCTGGGGCTGACCATCGCCCAGGGCGTGCACGCCATCGACACCGGCGCGGTCTGGGGCGGCCGGCTGACCGCGCTGCAGCTGGACACCGACGAGCTGCGCGTGGTGCAGGTGCCCGGCCGCGACGTGGCCGCGCTGCCGCCGCACCTGCGCAAGGACTAGGGCCTTCAGGCCCGCGCGTAGTCGACGAACTCGAAAGCGTGGGCGTGGCGCGCGTCGGCCGGGTGCGGTTGCCGGGCCACCACGCGCCACCGCGCCGGGTCGAACGCCGGGAAGAACGCGTCGGCACCCTCGACCGTCGCGTCCACGTGGGTCAGGTGCAGGGCGTCGGCCGCAGGCAGCGCCAGGGCGTAGACCTCGCCGCCGCCGATCACGCACAGTTCGCCGGTACCTTCCACAGTCGCGATCCGCAGCGCCTCGTCGACGGAAGCGACCGCGCGCATGCCGTCGAACGGCACGCGGCCGGAGCGGGTCAGCACCAGGTTCGTCCGCCCCGGCAGCGCACGGCCCAGCGACTCGGCGGTCTTGCGTCCCATCAGCACCGGCTTGCCCAGGGTCAGCGCCTTGAAGCGCTTCAGGTCGTCCGGCAGCCGCCACGGCAGATCGTTGTCGCGGCCGATCGCGCGGTTGCGATCCAGCGCGGCGATCAGTACCAGCCGGGTCAAGGCGCCTTCCGCCACACGCGATCCAGCGCATAGCGCCCCGCGCCGGTGAACATGAAGCACACGCCGGCCGCCAGCAGCGCCAACGCCGCGAACGCGCCCGGATACGGCGCCTTGGAATCGACCATCCAGATCGCGACGGCGAAGTTGAACGCCACGAGCAGCCCCGCGAAGCGGGTGAACAGCCCGAGCACCAGCAGCAGGCCGCCGCCGAACTGCCCGATCACCGACAGCACCGCGCAGAACAGCGGCCAGGCGAATCCGTGGTGCGCGAGGAACTTCTCGAACTCCAGCATCCGCGCCCACGAGAACACGTTGTCCTGGGTCATGTACATCAGGTGCCCGCCCATCACCAGGCGCAGGACCAGCAGACCGATATCGCCGCGCTGCGACAGCCAGCGTTCGACGGCATTGTGCGCGCGCGAGACGGGACTGGGCATGGTCTATACCGCGACGGGGGCCTTGATGGCCGGATGCGGATCGTAGCCGAGGATCTCGATGTCCTCGAACCTGAAAGCGAACAGGTCAGTCACGTCCGGGTTCAGGCGCAGCGTCGGCAACGGCCGCGGCGTGCGCGACAGCTGCTCGCGCGCCTGATCGAAGTGGTTCGAATACAGGTGGGCATCGCCCAGCGTGTGCACGAAATCGCCCACGCCCAGGCCGGTGGCCTGCGCCACCATGTGGGTCAGCAGCGCGTAGCTGGCGATGTTGAACGGCACGCCCAGGAAGATGTCGCCGCTGCGCTGGTACAGCTGGCAGCTCAGCTTGCCGTTCGCCACGTAGAACTGGAACAGGGTGTGGCAGGGCATCAGCGCCATCTTCGGCAGGTCGGCCACGTTCCAGGCGCTGACCACCAGGCGGCGCGAGTCCGGGTTGCGCCTGATCTCCTCCACCAGCCACTTCATCTGGTCGATGGTCTCGCCGCCGGCGCCCTGCCACGAACGCCACTGCTTGCCGTACACCGGGCCGAGTTCGCCGTTCTCGTCGGCCCATTCGTCCCAGATGCTGACCTTGTTCTCCTTGAGATAGGCGATGTTGGTTTCGCCCTTCAGGAACCACAGCAGCTCGTGGATGATCGAGCGCAGGTGCAGTCTCTTGGTGGTGACCAGCGGGAAGCCTTCTCCCAGATCGAAGCGCATCTGCCAGCCGAACACGCTGCGCGTGCCGGTGCCGGTGCGGTCGGGCTTGTCGGCGCCGTGATCCAGCACGTGCCGAAGCAGGTCCAGGTACTGTCGCATCGCCCGCCCCTCAGCCGCGCGCCGGCGCCAGGACCGGCGCCCCGCGCGAGCGCCACAGCAGGAACAGGCCCAGCGCCACCAGCGGCAGGCTCAGCAGCTGGCCCATGGTGAGCCAGCCGAACGCCAGGTAGCCCAGCTGCGGATCGGGCACGCGCACGAACTCGACCAGGAAGCGGAAGCAGCCGTACAGCAGGGCGAACAGCCCGGACACCGCGTAGCGCGGCCGCGGGCGCGAGGAGAACCACCACAGCGCCACGAACATCACCAGTCCCTCGAGGAGGGCCTGGTACAGCTGCGAGGGATGGCGGGCGTAGGCATCCAGCGCCCCGGCCTCGAACTGCACGCGCAGCGCGGCCGGGTCCAGCGCGCGCAGCGCGTCGGGCAGCCCCGTCGGAAAGACCACGCCCCAGTCCCCGCCCGTGGGCTTGCCCCAGAGTTCGCCGCCGATGTAGTTGCCGAGGCGGCCGAAGCCCAGGCCCGGCGGCACCAGCGGCGCGACGAAGTCCATCGTGTCGAAGAAGCGCAGCCCGCGCCGGCGCGACCACAGCCAGGCGGCCACGAGCACGCCGACCAGCCCGCCATGGAAGCTCATGCCCCCGTCCCACACCCGCAGCGGCATCAGCGGGTCGCGCAGCGCCTCGCCCATGCCGTAGAACAGCACGTAGCCGATGCGCCCGCCAAGCACCACGCCGAGCATCGCGTAGAACAGCAGGTCGGAGAAGGCGTTGGCGTCCACGCCCGGCAGCCGCCCGGCGCGGATGCGGCGGTGGCCCAGCCACCAGGCCGCGCCGAAGCCCAGCAGGTACATCAGGCCGTACCAGTGCACCCGCAGCGGGCCCAGGGAGAAAGCGATGGGGTCGATCTGGTGGAAGACGATCATCGGGCTTGGCCGCCGGACGGAGTCCTTATTGTGCCCGAGCGGGCAGCACGCGGTGTCGGCGCGGCGCTAGAGCAGCACCGGCCGGTCCGGCAGGCCCTCGCGGCCCGCCGCCGGCGGCGGGTAATGCGCGGCCAGCAGCGCGCCGATGCGCGCGATGCCCGCCACCACGGCCGCCTCCAGCCCGCCCCCGCGCGCGCCGGCCTCCACCTCCCGGCACACCGCCTGCCATTCGGCGTCCGGCACGCCGCGCAGCCCGCGGTCGGCCACGACCTCGATGGCGTGGTCGGCCAGCAGCAGGTAGAGCAGCACGCCGTTGTTGCCCTCGGTGTCCCACACCCGCAGCTGCGCGAACACCTCCTGCGCCCGCTCCCGCGGGCCGATGCCGCGCAGCACCGCGGCCAGCGGCAGCCCGGCTTCCACCGCGAACACCACCTCGCCGCCGTGCAGGCGCTCGCCATCGGCGATGGCCTGGCCGATGCGCGCCAGGCTCGCCGCGGGGAAGCGGTGCACGGCCGCGGGCGCGAAGCAATGGCGCAGCCAGCGGGCGAACCGCGTCACCATCGGCCCGACGCCCCGCCGCCGCCGGACATGCCGCCGCCGCCCGACCAGCCGCCGCCACCGAAACCGCCCGACCCCCCGCCCCAGCCGCCGCTGCCCCAGCCGCCGCCGCGCGCGGGGCGGACGTAGCGGCCGGCCTTCAGGCTGGACAGGCCGATGATCAGGCCGGCCGCGGCGCCGAATGCCGCGACCAGCAGCCCGCCGCCGATCAACCCCGCCACGGTGCCGCCGCCCAGCGCGACCAGCGGGGCGCGCCCCACGACCGGCAACCGGCCCAGCAGCACCCGCAGCACATTGGAGGCGAAGAACGCGGCGATCAGCGCCGGCAGCCAGGCCGCGAGCGGATCGCGGCCGCCGGCCTCGTGGCCGCTGACCGGCGGCGGCAGCGGCTCGCCCTCCACCAGCCTGGCCAGCACCGCGGTGGCCGCCTCGATGCCGCCGCCGTAGTCGCCCTCGCGGAAGCGCGGCACGAGGTACTCCTGGATCACGCGGTTGGCCACCGCGTCGGGGATCGCGCCTTCCAGCCCGTAGCCGGTCTCGATCCGCACCGCGCGGTCCTCCTTGGCCACCAGCAGCAGCACGCCGTCGTCCACGCCGCGGCGGCCCAGCTTCCACTGCTCGAAGGCGCGCACTGCGTACTGCTCGATGGTCTCCGGCTGCGTGGTCGGCACCACCAGCACCTGCAGCTGGCTGCCCTTGCGCTGCTGCAGCGCGCGCGCCTGCGCGTCCAGGCGCTGCACGGTCGCCGGGTCCAGGGTGCCGGTGACGTCCACCACCGGCCCGGCCAGCGGCGGCAGCGGCGCCAGCGTCTGCGCCAGCGCTGCGCCGCAGGCCAGCAGCAACCCGAGCGCGAACAGGCGCAGCGCGTGCCGGCCCATCGCGGTCAGCCGCCGGCGCCGGGCGGGGCCTGCGGCGGCGGGGCCGGCGTGCCGAAGTCCACCGCCGGCGCGCGCTGGATGCGCGCCTCGTCCTCCACGCCGAAGTTCGGCTTCTCGCCGTAGCCGAACACCTTGGCGGTGAGCACCTGCGGGAAGGAGCGGATGTAGGTGTTGTAGTCCTGCACCGCGGCGATGTAGCGACCGCGGGCGACCGTGATGCGGTTCTCCGTGCCCTCCAGCTGCGCCTGCAGGTCGCGGAAGGACTGGTCGGCCTTGAGCGTGGGGTAGTTCTCGCTGACCACCAGCAGCCGCGACAGCGCCGAGGACAGCTCGCCCTGCGCGGCCTGGAAACGCTGCAGCGAGGCCGGGTCGTCGGCGTCCACCTGCACCTGCCCCACGCGGGCGCGGGCCTCGGTGACCTCGGTCAGCACCTGGCTCTCGTGCGCGGCGTAGCCCTTGACCGTGGCCACCAGGTTGGGCACCAGGTCGGCGCGCCGCTGATACTGGTTGAGCACCTCGGACCAGCCGGCCTTGACCGCCTCGTCCTTCTGCTGGATGGCGTTGTAGCCGCAGCCGGACAGCGCCGCGGCGGCGGCCAGCGCGGCCAGGACGGCCGCGCACTTGCGGAAGACTCCCTGCATGGCACTGCTCCTGCCCGGCCCGCGGCCGGCGTCCGCGCCATTGCAGCACCGGCCCGGGCACCGCGCAAGCGATGCCCGGGCGCGCCGGTCAGAACTCGCCGGCGCCCGGCACGTGCTTGCGCAGCGCGCGGCGGCGCATCAGCAGGTTCAGCGTCTCCACCAGCACCGAGAAGGCCATGGCGAAGTAGATGTAGGGCTTGGGCACGTGCAGGTCCAGGCCGTCCAGGATCAGCACCGCGCCGATCAGCAGGATGAAGGCCAGGGCCAGCATCTTGATGGTCGGGTTGGCGTCGATGAAGCGGCCCAGCGGGTTGGCGGCCAGCAGCATGATGGCCACCGCCAGCAGGATCGCGAACACCATCACCGGGATGTGCTCGGCGATGCCCACCGCGGTGATCACCGAGTCGAGCGAGAACACGATGTCGATGATGGCGATCTGCGCGATCACCACCCAGAACACCTGCGAGCTCTTGGTGGTGCGCGGGTCCTCGTCGTGACCGCCGGTGATCAGCTCGCGGATCTCCATGATGCCCTTCACCAGCAGGAACGCGCCGCCGAGGATCAGCACCAGGTCGCGGATGGAGATGCCCATGCCGAACACGGTGAACAGCTCGGCCTGCATCCGCGCCAGGAAGGCCAGCGAGACCAGCAGCGCGATGCGGGTGATGCAGGCCACCGCGATGCCGAACTTGCGCGCGAAGGCGCGCTGCTCCTCCGGCAGCCGGCCGACGGCGATCGAGATGAACACCAGGTTGTCGATGCCCAGCACGATCTCCAGCGCGCTCAGGGTCACCAGGGTCAGCCAGACGTTCGGGTCGGCCAGGAATTCGAGGTTCATCGCAGGTCTTTCCTATTTTCCTGTTTCGGTCAGGGAAGCAGCCGCGGGCCGAGCAGCAGGCCCCAGCACAGCAGCACGTTGAGCATCAGCACGAACACCGCCGCCGAGCCCATGTCCTTGGCGCGCCCGGCGAGCGCGTGGTACTCCGGGCCGTAGCGCTCGATCACGGCCTCGATGGCCGAGTTGAGCAGCTCGGCCGCCAGCACCAGCAGCATCGAGCCCACCAGCAGCACGCGCTCGACCGCATCCTGCCCCAGCCACAGCGCCAGCGGCGCCAGGACCGCGAACAGGTAGACCTCCAGGCGGAAGGAGGACTCGTGCAGCCAGGCCGCGCCCAGGCCCTGCAGCGACCAGCGCGTGGCCAGCAGGATCCGGGCCGGGCGCCGCGGCAGGTGGCCGGTCTCGTCGGCCATGCTCAGGCGGCCGCCGCGGCGTTGCGCGCGCCGGCGGGCCGGGCGCGGAGCGTCGTGGGCAGGTCGGGTGTGAGCGGCATGGCGGCGGTCGTCGACGGCGAAGCGGCGATTTTGCCACAGCGCCCGCATGAACCCCGGCAAGACGCCGCGCCGGACGGGCTTGCGCCGGCCGCGGGCCGGGGCGAGGCTGCGGCCATGGCCACGCCCCGTACCGCACGATCCGCGCCCCTCCCCGCCCTGCTGCGCCTGCCGCTGCTGGCGCTGCTGCTCCTGGCCGCCGTCCCGGCCTGGCCGCGCGAGCCGGCCGCCGCCGCGCCGGCCACGGCGCCGCCGCCGGACGCGGTCTCCTCGCCGGACTGGGAGGCGGACATGCGCCGCTTCGCCGCCGAGGACGCGGCCCGGCCGCCGCCGCGGGGGGCGGTGCTGTTCGTGGGCAGCTCGTCGATCCGCTTCTGGGACCTGGCCGCCAGCTTCCCGGAGCTGCCCGCCATCAACCGCGGCTTCGGCGGTTCCCACCTGCGCGACAGCACCTGGTACGCCGACCGCATCATCGTCCCCTACGCGCCGCGCACGGTGGTGCTGTACGCCGGCGACAACGACCTGGCCGCCGGCCGCA
The DNA here is from genome assembly GCA_035687185.1 of Pseudoxanthomonas sp. GTDB lineage: Bacteria > Pseudomonadota > Gammaproteobacteria > Xanthomonadales > Xanthomonadaceae > Pseudoxanthomonas. The sequence goes on from DASRYN010000178.1 coordinate 15,952, forward strand.
CCCCGCAGCAGGTGCGCGAGGATTTCCGCGCCTTCGTCCAGCGCGTGCGCCGCGGCCTGCCGCAGGCGCGCATCGTGTTCCTGGCGATCAAGCCCAGCCCCGCGCGCGCGCACCTGCTGCAGGCGGTGCATGCCGCCAACGCGCAGGTGCGCGACGAGGCCGCGCGCTGGAAGGACGTGGCCTTCGTCGACGTGGCCACGCCCATGCTCGACGCCAGCGGCCAGCCGCGGCGCGAGCTGTTCCTCGACGACGGCCTGCACCTGAACGCGCAGGGCTACGCGCTCTGGCGCCAGGTGCTGGCCCCGCGGCTGCAACCGTGAGCGTCAGCGCCGGCGCGGCGCCTGCGCCGGCTGGTAGAGGCTGAGGACGTTGCCGTCCGGGTCGAGGAAGTCCAGCGACAGGCCGCCGTCGGGCGCCTCGCTCACCGGCACCACGATCTCCACGCCCCTGGCCGCCAGCGCCTCGGCGCAATCGTCGATGCCGCCCTCCAGGCTGAACACCACCACCGGGGTCTCGCCCGCGCGCGCCGGCCGCTCGATGAACACCAGCGACACCGCGCCGGCCTGGGCCACGGCGAAGGGGCCGTCGTGGCCCTGCATGGGTTCCACCGACAGGCCGAGCGTGTCGCGGTAGAAGGCGACGCTGCGCGCCAGGCTGGAGACGAAGAAGACCACGGTGTCGAGCTTGCAGCCGGAAAGCATGGGAAGGCTCCTTGGATGGGATGGCCGGCGCGGGCGCCGGCGCCGGGCGGGACGCCCGACGGTCTTCTGTTGCCGCGGCAGGCTCAGGCGTGACCGCGCCCGCGCAGGACCAGCAGGTGACCGTCGGGAT
>DASRYN010000179.1:0-10067 GCA_035687185.1 Pseudoxanthomonas sp.
GCCGGCGAAGCCCTGCGCGCCGCCGCCCTCGTACGAATCGGGCGCGCCGGGGGACTGGTTCCACTTCTCCCGGCGGTACTCGGCGCCCAGCGACAGGGTGGCCGGCCAGGCCAGGCCGATGTCCACCGTGCGGCCGAGGTCGGCGTTGAGCACGTTCTGGGTGTACTCCAGCGCGCCGTCGTAGAAGCGGCGCGGGCTGGCCGCGCCCAGGCTGTAGTTGATCGTGTTTTGCGTGTGGAAGCGCAGGTGGTTGTAGCCGTAGTTGTAGCTCAGGTCCCAGTTCCAGCCGCCGGCGGTGGCGCCCTTGAGCCCGGCCACCAGCGAGCGGTCCTGCGAAAGCTGGTGGATCTCCGGCACGAAGCCCTGCGGGTACACCTGCGCCAGCAGCGCGCCCTGGTTGCTGTGGTTGCGCGAGCGGTAGAAGGCGAAGGAGGTGATGTCGCGGTTGCTCGCCATCGCGGTGGCATAGGCGCTGGCCGACTCGCCGAACGCGAAGCCGGCGTTGGCGGACACCGCCTGCGCGTCGACGGCCGGGTCGCCGTACACGTAGGCCACCTCGCCCACGCCGGGGTTGTTGCCGGTGTGCGGCGCGGTGCCCGCGTAGGGCCCGGCGCGGTTGGTCTCGTCCTGGTGGGTCAGCTGCCCGGCCACGTGCACGAAGCCGCGCCCGCCGCCGAACGACAGTGCGGTGTCGCCCGAGAGCTGGTACTGCGTGCCGTCGCCGGCCGAGTACTGGCCCAGGTCGGCGACCAGGCTGCCGCCCTCGCCGGCGCCCTTGAGCACGATGTTCACCACCCCGGCGATGGCGTCCGAGCCGTACTGGGCCGAGGCGCCGTCGCGCAGCACCTCCACCCGCTCGATGGCCGCCACCGGGATGGCATTGAGGTCCACCGCCGAGGAGCCGCGGCCGATGGTGCCGTTGACGTTGACCAGGGCGGAGACGTGCCGGCGCTTGCCGTTGACCAGCACGAGCACCTGGTCCGGCGACAGGCCGCGCAACTGCGCGGGCCGGATGCCGCTGGTGCCGTCGGTGATCGCCGGCCGCGGGAAGTTGAGCGAGGGCAGGGCGCGCGCCAGGGCGGTGGCCAGCTCGGTGGTGCCGGTGGCCTGGAGCGCCTCCGGGGTGAGGATGTCGATCGGCGACTGCGACTCGGCCACGGTGCGGTCGGTGGCGCGGGTGCCGGTGACGATCACCGTGTCCAGCACGGTGGTGGAGGGCGCGGCGTCCTGGGCCTGGGCCCAGGCGGCGGGGGCGAGCGCGGCCGCCACGGCGGCGGCGGTCAGTCGGGGATTGGGGAACATGGGGGAACTCCTGGAGGTGGGGGCATGGGCGCCGGCGCGGCGCCTGGACGCGGGAGCGCGCGTCCGGTTTTCGTGTACGCCGCGGCCCGGTGCAGTGTCAAGTATTCGTTAACAGTAGAATGCGCGTCGCAGGATGCCCCGGCATCTGTTCATTACCTTTCTTCCTGTGCCCTTCCGATGATTTCCCTGCGCAATTTCGCCCTGCGCCGCGGCGAACGCCTGCTGCTGTCCAACGTCGACCTGGCCCTGCACGCCGGTTACCGGGTGGGCGTGGTCGGCCGCAACGGCACCGGCAAGTCCAGCCTGTTCGCCGCCATCCGCGGCGAACTGGAACCCGACCGCGGCGACGTGGACCTGCCCGGCAGGGTGCGCATCGCCTCCGTGGCGCAGGAGACGCCCTCGCTGCCGGACGCGGCGCTGGACTTCGTGCTCGGCGGCGACGAGGTGATCGCCACCGTGCTGCGCGACGAGGCCGAGGCCAACGCCCGCGAGGACTGGGAGGCGGTGGCCGCCGCGCACCAGAAACTGGCCGAGCTGGGCGGCTACGACGCCGAGGCCCGGGCCGGGCGGCTGCTGCACGGCCTGGGCTTCCCCGCCGAGACCCATCGCCGGCCGGTGTCCTCGTTCTCCGGCGGCTGGCGGGTGCGCCTGAACCTGGCGCGCGCGCTGATGATGCCCAGCGACCTGCTGCTGCTGGACGAACCGACCAACCACCTGGACCTGGACGCCGTCTACTGGCTGGAGCAGTGGCTGCTCAAGTACCCCGGCACGCTGCTGCTGATCAGCCACGACCGCGAGTTCCTGGACAACGTGGCCACCCACACCCTGCACCTGCACGGCGGCGGGGCCAGGCTGTACGCGGGCGGCTACACCGACTTCGAGCGCCAGCGCGCCGAGCAGCTGCGCCAGCAGCAGATCGCCTTCGAGAAGGAGCAGGCCGAGCGCGCCCACCTGCAGAGCTTCATCGACCGCTTCAAGGCCAAGGCCAGCAAGGCCCGCCAGGCGCAGAGCCGCATGAAGCGCCTGGCCAAGCTCGCCGGCACCGAGGCGGTGCGCGTGGAGCGCGAGTTCCGCATCGAGTTCGCGCCGCCGCCGAAGCTGCCCCACTCGCTGATCCGGCTCAACGGCGTGGAGGCCGGCTACGGCGACGACGCGGTCATCCTCCACGGCGTCGGCTTCGGCCTGGAGGCGGGCGACCGCATCGGCCTGCTCGGCCCCAACGGCGCGGGCAAGACCACCCTGGTGCGCACCCTGGTGGGCGACCTGCCGCCGGTGGCCGGCGAGCGCGCCTCGCACCCGGACCTGCGCATCGGCTACTTCGCCCAGCATACGGTGGAGTCGCTGCATGCCGGGCAGTCGCCCATCGACCACTTCCGCGAGCTGTCGCCGGACGCGCCGACCCAGGCCTTCCGCGACTTCCTCGGCAAGTGGAACTTCCCCGGCGACCGCGCCTTCGAATCGGTGGACGGCTTCTCCGGCGGCGAGCGCGCGCGCCTGGCGCTGGCGCTGATCGCCTGGCAGCAGCCCAACGTGCTGCTGCTGGACGAGCCGACCAACCACCTGGACCTGGAGATGCGCGAGGCCCTGGCCGAGGCGCTGTCCGACTTCGACGGCGCCATCGTCATGGTCAGCCACGACCGCCACCTGATCGGCCTGGTCTGCGACACGTTCTGGCGCGTGGCCGACGGCCGGGTCGAGCCCTTCGCCGGCGACCTGGACGACTACGCCGCCTGGCTGCGCACGCGCCCGGTGGCGCAGGGCACGCGCGCGCGCCTGGAACAGGCCGCCGCACCGGCGCCCGCGCCGGCCCCCGCGGCTGCGGCGGCGAAGAAGCCGGCCAACCCGGTCAAGCTGGCCGCGGCCGAGAAGCAGGTCGCCGAACTGGAAGCGCAGCTGGCAGAGCTGGACCGGCAACTGGCCGAGCCGGCCAACATGACCGACGCCGGCCGCCTGGCCGCGCTGGGCCGCGAGCGCGAGGCAGTGGCCGCGCGCCTGGAGCAGGCCGAGGCGGCGTGGCTGGCGCTGATGGAATGAACCGCCGGGGCGGGCTTGAATCGGCCGCGCCCGCCCCCACGTACCCCGCCGCCGGGCCGCGCCCGGCATTCGACCCGAGAACGCCTGCCGACATGCCCATCTACGCCTTCCAGTGCGCCGAGTGCGGTCACAGCTTCGACCGCCTGCAGAAGCTCTCCGATCCCGACCCCGACACCTGCCCGTCCTGCGCCGCCAGCGGCGGCGTCCGCCGCCAGGTCACCGCGCCGGCGTTCCGCCTGGCCGGTGGCGGCTGGTACGAGACCGACTTCAAGAAGGACGGCGACAAGAAGCGCAACCTCGCCGACGGCGGCGAAGGCGCGGCCAAGCCGGCCGCCGCCACCGACAGCGGGCCCAAGGCCGAACCCAAGCCGGCCGCCGCGACGGGCGGCACGGGCAGCTGAGGCGGGGCGCCTCGCTGCAGCCAGCCGCGCAGGCGGGCCAGGGGCTCGCGCTCTTCGCGCGAGCGGACGCGGACCCAGCCAGTAGCGCCCAAGGCGCACGCCGGATGCGAAGGGCTGGATGCCTCCCAGCCCGAGAGCACCGATGCCGCTGATTCCGCACTCCCGGTCCTTGCGCGCGCCACCGAGGCGGCCGGGCCGCACATCGAGGCCAACATCCGTGCGCTGGGCTTCGATCCGAAGGATGTGAAGTACCTGCTGAACTCGCACGAGCACTACGACCATGCGGCAGGGCTGGCGTACCTGCAGAACGTCAGCGGCGCACCGGTGCTGGCGCGCGCGCCTGCGGTGGCGACCTTGCGCAGCGGCAGGAGCGATCGCAGCGATCCGCAGCAAGGGGTCGGCCTGCCGTTTCCGGCGGTGGCCAGGGTGGAGACCATCGCCGACGGCGATACGGTCCGGGTCGGGACGCTGGTGCTGACCGCGCATGCCACGCCCGGCCACACGCCCGGCGGCACCACCTGGACCTGGCGCTCCTGCGAGGACGGGCGTTGTCTGGACATCGCCTATGCCGACAGCGTCGGCGCGATGTCCGACGAGACGTACCGCTACCTCGACCACCCCGACATGGTGGCAGCCTTCCACCGCGGCCTGGATACGCTCGCCGGAGTGCCGTGCGACATCCAGATCGCGCCGCACCCCGGGTTCGGCGACCTGTTCGCTCGCTTGGACGGGAAAGACGGCAAGGCGCTGGTCGATCCCCAGGCCTGCCGGCGCTACGCCGAAGCGGGACGCGCCAGGCTGCAGCAGCGCCTGGACCAGGAGGCGCGCGGCCTCAAGCCGTGACCCGCCTGCCGCCCCCGGCACGGGCGGCCGATCCATGCGGGGTGCGGGATGATCCCCGCGCCCTGCATCCCGCAGTGGTGCTCAGCGCGCCCCGAAGCGCGCCCGGCAGCCGCCGTCGACCCAGATCGTGCCGCTGCCGTCCCAGCCCCAGTTGCGGTTTTCCTGGCAGCGGGTGCTGGAGAGGTTCTCGATCACCTGCGGCCGGCCCTGGCGGCGGTCCCAGGCGCAGGTACGGTGGCGCTTGTCGTCGCTGGCGCAGGTAATGGTGTAGCCCGAACCGTTCCAGCCGCCGCCGTTCCAGCCGCCCCCCCAGCCGCTTGCCTGGGCGAACTCGCCGCGGCAGCCGCCGCTCACCCAGATGTCGCCGCCGCGCTGGCCCCAGGTGCGGCCCTCCACGCAGGCCGTGTCCGACAGCTGCCGGACCAGCGTGGCGCGGCCACGGAAGCCGGCGGCGCAGACCTGCTGGCGACGGTCGCGGCTCTCGCAGCGGACGGTGCCGCCGTCGCCGCCCTGCCAGCCACCGCCGCCCCAGCCGCCGCGGCCTTCGGCGAAGCGGCCGCGGCAGCCGTCGTCCACCCACATCGTGCCGCCACCGCCGCCGAAGTTGGCGCCCTCCACGCAGCGGGTGCCGGAGATGTTCTCGACCAGCACCGGGCGGCCGGAGAAGGGCGTGCGGCATTCGCGGCGGCGGCGGTCGGTGCTGGAGCAGACCAGGGTCTGGCCGGTCCAGCTGGCGCCGTTCCAGCCGCCCCAGCCCGCGCCGGGGCGGCCGGTGCCGCTGCCGCGCAGCGAGCTGGCGATGTCCTGCCGGATCCGGCTGAAGCCCCAGCCCGAGCCGATCTGGTCCAGGTAGAACTCCAGCTGGTCGTCGGGGATCTGGCGGCCGCGCGCCTGGTCGGCGTACTCGCGCTCGATCACCCGGACCCGCTCGGGCACCGAAAGCCGGCGCAGGTCCTCCGGTGCGTAGGCGCGGGCGGACTGCGCGGCGGCGGGGGCGGAGAGCAGGGCCAGGCACAGGGCCAGGCCGGCCACGGGCAGGAAACGGACCATCGGACGCATCACCGGACTCCTTCTGGCAAGGCCGCCTGCGGAACCGTGGCGGGTTGAGCCGGATTTACCGCGGCCCGGCTTAATGCCGGCCCACCGCGCCCGGGCCGGCGCGCATTTGCCCGGGGCCTCCCCGGCCCGCAAAATACCGGGCTTTTCCGGCGCCCACGCGCCGGCCCCTGCGGAGTTCCCATGCGTACCCATTACTGCGGCCTGGTCGACGAGACCCTGATCGGCCAAACCGTGACCCTCGCCGGCTGGACCGACGTGGCCCGCAACCTCGGCGGCGTCTGCTTCATCGACCTGCGCGACCACGAGGGCATCGTCCAGGTGACCGTGGACCCCTCGCAGGCCGAGGTGTTCGCGGTGGCCGCCAGGCTCGGCTACGAGGACGTGATCCAGGTCGAAGGCGTGGTCCGCGCGCGCGAGGCGGTCAACGAGAAGATCCGCACCGGCCGGGTGGAGGTGATCGCCAGCCGCATCACCGTGCTCAACAAGGCCGCGCCGCTGCCGTTCCACGCCCACGAGAACCCGGGCGAGGACATCCGCCTGAAGTACCGCTACCTGGACCTGCGCCGCCCGGAGATGCAGCGCATGCAGCGCACCCGCATCCGCCTGGTGCAGGCCCTGCGCCGCTGGCTGGACGCGCGCGGCTTCCAGGACATCGAGACCCCGATCCTGACCAAGGCCACGCCCGAGGGCGCGCGCGACTTCCTGGTCCCCGCGCGCATGCACCCGGGCGAGTTCTACGCGCTGCCGCAGAGCCCGCAGCTGTTCAAGCAGATCCTGATGGTGGCCGGCTTCGACCGCTACTACCAGATCGCGCGCTGCTTCCGCGACGAGGCCCTGCGTGCCGACCGCCAGCTGGAGTTCACCCAGCTGGACATGGAGTTCGCCTTCGTGGGCGAGCGCGACGTGCAGGACACGGTCGAGGCCATGATCCGCGAGGTGTTCCGCGAGGTCGTGGGCGTCGAGCTGGCCGACCCGTTCCCGCGCATGACCTGGGCCGAGGCCATGCGCCGCTACGGCTCGGACAAGCCGGACCTGCGCAATCCGCTGGAACTGGTCGACGTGGCGGAGCTGGTGAAGGACTGCGAGTTCGCGGTGTTCACTGCCGCCGCCAGCGACGCCGACGGCCGCGTCGCCGCGCTGCGCATCCCCGGCGGCGCGGCGCTGTCGCGCAAGCAGATCGACGAATACGCCGCGCACGCCGCCAAGTTCGGCGCCAAGGGCCTGGCTTACGCGAAGATCGACGAGAACGGCGCGGTCAACTCGCCGGTTTCCAAGTTCTTCGCCGGGGACGCCTTCGCTGCGCTGCTGAAGCACGTCGGTGCGCAAAACGGCGACATCGTGTTCTTCGGCGCCGGCGCGTACAACAAGGTCAGCGACTTCATGGGCGCGGTGCGGCTGAAGGCCGGCAAGGATTTCAACCTGGTGCAGGACGGCTGGAAGCCGCTGTGGGTCACCGACTTCCCCATGTTCGAATGGGACGAGGAGGCGCAGCGCTACGTGGCGCTGCACCATCCGTTCACCGCCCCGGCGGTGGACTCCATCGAGGACCTGCGCGCCAACGCCCGCACCGCGGTCTCGCGCGGCTACGACATGGTGCTCAACGGCAACGAGATCGGCGGCGGGTCCATCCGCATCCACCGGCCGGAGATGCAGAGCGCGGTGTTCGAGCTGCTCGGCATCGGCGCCGAGGAGGCCGAGGCCAAGTTCGGCTTCCTGCTCGACGCGCTCAAGTACGGCGCGCCGCCGCACGGCGGCATCGCCTTCGGCATCGACCGCATCGCCGCGCTGATGGCCGGCACCGAGTCGATCCGCGACGTGATCCCCTTCCCCAAGACGACCACGGCGCAGTGCCTGATGACCGGCGCGCCTTCGCCGATCCCGGACGAGCAGCTGGCCGAGGTGCACGTGCGGGTCGCTTCGCCGCAGGAGCGGTGAGGCTGCCGCGATTCCGCCGGAGCGGAATCGCGGGCCCCGCCGCCTTGCTTCCACACCCCCGCGGCCGCCGCCGCGGCCCCGACTCGGGGGCTACTTCGACGGAGAGTTTTCGATGACCGAGTTCGCTTTCTCGCTGGAGTGGGAACGCCTGGGCAACGAGGGTTCCGAGCCGGGGCTGGTGACCGAGCGCGCGCGCGTGTTCGGCGGCTGGCTGGTCCGCGTCGGCAGCGCCCCGGGCGCCATGGCGCTGGCCTTCGTCCCCGACGGCCAGGGCCGCTGGGACGGCGAGGACTTCGGCGAGGACGACTACGAGTACGACGAGGACGAGGAAGAAGAAGAGGAAGACGAGGACCTCGGGGACGAGGACGAAGACGAGGACGAATGAGCCTGCGCATCCGTCGCGCCGTGCCCGCCGATGCGGCGACGCTGTCGTCGCTGGCCGCGCGCACCTTCACCGAGACCTTCGGCCACCTGTACCCGGCCGAGGACCTGGCCTTCTTCCTGCAGGACGCCTATGCGGTGGAGAAGCAGGCCACCATCCTCGCCCACCCGGACTACGCGGTGTGGCTGCTGGAGGACGGCGGGGAGGCCGTCGGCCACGCCGCCGCCGGCCCCTGCGGCCTGCCGCACCCGGACGCGCGGCAGGGCGACGGCGAGCTCAAGCGCCTGTACGTGCTGGCCGCGCACCAGGGCGGCGGCTGGGGCGGGCGGCTGTTCGACGAGGCCGAGCGCTGGCTGCTGCGCGACGGCCCGCGCACGCTGTGGATCGGCGTCTGGTCCGAGAACCTGGGCGCGCAGCGCTTCTACGCGCGCCGCGGCTTCGCCCGGGTCGGCAGCTACGAATTCCCCGTGGGCCGCGTGCGCGACCTGGAGTTCATCCTGCGCCGGCCGGCGGACGGGGCGGCCACCGGCGCATGAGCGCCGCGCCGGCCCGGGTGCTGCTGCTGCACGGGCTGTGGATGCCGGGGCTGTCCATGGCCTGGATGGCGCGCCGCCTGCGCCGCGCCGGCTTCGCCACCTCCGTCTTCGCCTACGCCGGGGCCGCCGCCGGCCCGGACGCCGTGCTTCCGGCGCTGGCGCGGCGCCTGCGCGGGGCCGACGCGGTCGTCGCCCACAGCCTGGGCGGGCTGCTGGCGCTGGAGGCGCTGCGTCGGGGCGAGTGTCCGCAGGTGCGGCGGGTGGTCTGCCTGGGCTCGCCGCTGTGCGGCAGCGCCGCCGCGCAGGGCCTCGCCGCCAATGCCGCCACCGCGTGGATGCTCGGCCGCGCCTGGCCGCTGCTGCGCGACGGCTGCCGCGCCTGGGAGGGGCCGGCGGAGGTGGGCGTGGTCTGCGGCACCCGCCCGCTGGGGCTGGGCCGCCTGTTCGCCGCCTTCGACGGGCCCAGCGACGGTGCGGTGGCCGAGGCCGAGACGCGGTTGCCGGGCATCGCCGCGCACTGCCGGGTCGCCGCCAGCCACAGCGGCCTGCTGCTCTCGCCCGCCGCGGCCCGGCAGGTGGTGCATTTCCTGCGTGAAGGCCGCTTCGCCGGCACGGCCTGAGCCGCCGGGGCGGACGCGCCGCGCCAGGGGTGTAAAATCGCGCCCCTCTCCAGAGCGCCAACGGACAGCACCATGGGTCGAGGCCCCTCGATCGAAGCCCGCAAGAACGCCAGCGACGCCAGGCGCGGCAAGATCTTCACCAAGCTCATCCGCGAGATCGGCGTGGCTGCCCGCGCCGGCGGCGGCGAGCCGGCCAACAACCCGCGCCTGCGCGCGGCGATGGACAAGGCCCTGGCCTCGAACATGTCCAAGGACGTGATCGAGCGCGCCATCAAGAAGGCCACCGGCGAGCTGGAAGGGGTCGAGTACGAGGAAGTGCGCTACGAGGGCTACGCGCCCGGCGGCGTGGCGGTGATCGTCGACTGCCTGACCGACAACCGGGTGCGCACCGTGGCCGACGTGCGCCACGCCTTCTCCAAGTGCGGCGGCAACATGGGCACCGAGGGCTCGGTGGCCTTCATGTTCAGGCGCCTGGGTGTGCTCAGCTACGAGGGCGGCGACGAGGAGCGCATCACCGAGGCCGCCATCGAGGCCGGCGCCGACGACGTGGTGGTGTATCCCGAGGACGGCGCCATCGACGTGCTGACCGCGCCGGAGCAGTTCGAGGCGGTGAAGCAGGCGATGGAAGCCGCCGGCCTGGCGCCGGGCTACGCCGAGGTGACCTTCCGCGCCGACAACGACGTGGCCGTGTCCGGCGAGACCGCGCAGCAGGTGTCCAAGCTGCTGGCCATGCTCGAGGACCTGGACGACGTGCAGAACGTCTACTCCAACGCCGACCTGGGCGAAGCCCGCTGAACATGCGCGCGGCCTGCGGCGAAGCGGTGGCGGCACCGGCCGGGGCGTCGGCGTGAACGCCATGCGACCGGTCGCGCCCGTCGCCGCGGTCCGCATCCTCGGCATCGACCCCGGCTCGCAGCGTACCGGCGTGGGCATCATCGACGTGGACGCCGGCGGG
>DASRYN010000180.1:0-4525 GCA_035687185.1 Pseudoxanthomonas sp.
AAAGCCGGTCAGGCCTGGCGCGGCGCGAACATGATCACCGCCATGCCGGCCAGGCACAGCGTCGCGCCCAGCAGATCCCAGCGGGTCGGGCGCACGCCGTCCACGCCCCACAGCCAGAACAGCGCCACGGCGACGTAGACCCCGCCGTAGGCCGCGTAGACGCGCCCGGCCGCGGTGGGATGCAGGGTCAGCAGCCAGGCGAACAGGGCCAGGCAGGCCGCGGCCGGCAGCAGCAGCCAGGCGCTGCCGCCGTTGCGCAGCCAGGCCCAGACCAGCCAGCAGCCGCCGATCTCGGCCAGCGCGGTGGCCAGGAACAGCAGGAGGATGGTCATGGGCGCCGGCTCACTCCCGCGGCTCGCGCTCGAGCCGCTTGGCGCGCTCCCAGTAGCCGTCCTGGGCCTGGAGGTCGAGCGAGGCCAGCGGAGTGCCGTCGGCCTCGGCCAGCCGCTCCATCGCGCGGAAGCGGCGCTCGAACTTCAGGTTGGCCTGGCGCAGGGCCGCGCCGACGTCCACCCGCGCATGGCGCGCAAGGTTGGCGCAGACGAACAGCAGGTCGCCGATCTCGTCCTGCAGGCGGTCGTGGTTGGCGGCCACGTCGCCGCGGGCGAACTCGGCGCGGACCTCCCCGATCTCCTCCTGCAACTTGGCCAGCACCGGCTCCGGGCCGGGCCAGTCGAAGCCCACGCGCGCGGCGCGCGACTGCAGTTTCACCGCGCGCTGCCACTCGGGCAGGCCGCGGGAGACGCCGGCCAGCGCGGAAGGGTCCGCCTCGCCGGCGGCGGCGCGCTCGGCGCGCTTGATCGCCTCCCAGCTGCGGGTCTGGTCCTCGGCGTCGGCCACGCGCGCATCGCCGAACACGTGCGGGTGCCGGCGCACCATCTTGTCGGCGATTGCAGCGGCCACGTCGTCGAAGGCGAACGCGCCCTGCTCCTCGGCCATGCGGGCGTGGAACACCACCTGCAGCAGCAGGTCGCCCAGCTCGTCCTTCAGCGCGTGCAGGTCGCCGCGGTCGATCGCGTCGGCGACCTCGTAGGCCTCCTCGATCGTGTACGGGGCGATGCTGGCGAAGTCCTGCTCCAGGTCCCAGGGGCAGCCGCCCTGCGGGTCGCGCAGGCGGGCCATGATGCGCAGCAGGCGGTCGATCGGGCGGGTCGGATCATCCATGCGGGGACTCTAGCGTGGCGCTGCGGGCAAGGCGATGCGGGCCGGCGCGCGCGCCGGCACCGGTCGAGCGGGAGCCCTGGGCCGGCTGCGTCCGCTCGCCGGCAGGCGACTGCTACAGCCAGTCGCGCCAGGGCAGGTCCGGGTCGCCCAGGGCGATGAAGTCGCCGTTGAGCAGCGACTCGCGCCGGTTGTAGCGGAACGGCTTGCCCGTGGCGGTGGCGAGCAGGGCGCCACCGGCGGCCTGCAGCACGCACTGGCCCGCGGCCGTGTCCCATTCGGAGGTGGGGCCGAAGCGCGGGTACACGTCCAGCGCGCCCTCGGCGATGCGGCAGAACTTGAGCGAGGAGCCCAGCGCCACCTCCTCGATGCGGCCCATCCGGTCCAGCACGGCCTGCGTGCGCGGGTCGCGGTGGGAGCGGCTGGCCGCCACCCGCAGCGGCGCGCCGGCCGGCGCGCGCGTGCGCAGGGGCTCGTCGCGGTGGCCATCGCGGCGGTAGGCCTGCTCGCCGCGCACGGCGTGCCACACCTGCCCGCCCACCGGCGCCTGCACCACGCCCAGTTCGGGCGCGCCCTGCACGATCAGGGCGATGTTCACGCTGAACTCGCCGTTGCGCTTGATGAACTCGCGCGTGCCGTCCAGCGGATCGACCAGCCAGTAGCTGGGCCAGTGGCGCCGGGTCTCCCACGGGACGCCGGCCGATTCCTCGGACAGCACCGGCAGGTCCGGGGTCAGGCGCTCCAGCCCCTCGACGATGATCCGGTGGGCGGCCAGGTCGGCGGCGGTCAGCGGGCTGGCGTCTTCCTTGTGCGCGACGTCGAACTCCTTGTCGTAGATCTCCATGATGGCCGCACCGGCCTGGCGCGCGATGGCGATGACGGTCTCGCGCAAGTCGACGGTGATCCGGGTCATCGGCGCCCCAGCCATTCGCGGGCGATGAACAGCGCCGCCAGCGAGCGCCCTTCGGAGAAATCCTCTCGCAACATCAGCTTTTCCAGGTCCTGCAGTTTCCAGGGAATGACGTCCAGCTCCTCCGGCTCGTCGCCGGGAAGCCGCTCGGGATAGAGGTCGCGCGCCACCACCAGCCAGGAGACGTGGCTCATGTAGGTGGGCGCCAGGGTCAGCGCGCGCAGCACGTCCACGCGGCGCGCGCCGTAGCCGGCCTCCTCCTTGAGTTCGCGGTCGGCCGCCTGCTCCGGCGTCTCGCCCGCGTCGATGCGGCCCTTGACCAGGCCCAGTTCGTAGCGGTGCACGCCCGCGGCGTACTCGCGCACCAGCAGCACCGTGTCCTCGTCGAGCAGCGGCACCACCACCACCGCGCCGTGGCCGCGCGCGACGGTGCGCTCGAAGCGGCGGCGCTCGCCGTTGGAGAACTCCAGGTCCAGGCGCTCGAGCCGGTACGGCCCGGCGTCGACCGCGTCGATGCCGTGGATGGTGGGAAGGCGCCGGCTCACCGCCAGCCCCCGCGGCGTGGCCGCGCGGCGGCCGATATGATGGCGGGATGCTGGGACGTGCTCATGAATCCGGAATGCTAACAGACCCGTCGCCGCTGGAGACCGCTCGCGCATGGCGCGACCGCGACCTGGCCGTGCTCTGGCACCCGTGCACGCAGATGCGCGAGCACCCCGACGTGCTGCCGCTGGTGCCGGTGGAACGCGGCGAGGGCGCCTGGCTCGTGGGCCGCGACGGCCGCCGCTACCTGGACGCGGTCAGCAGCTGGTGGACCAACCTGTTCGGCCACGCCGAGCCGCGCATCGCCGAGGCCATCGCGCGCCAGGCGCGCACGCTGGAACAGGTGATCCTGGCCGGCTTCTCGCACGCGCCGGCGGTGGAGCTGGCCGAACGGCTGCTGGCCATCGCGCCGCGCCAGCCCGGCCGCGCGCCGCTGGCCAGGGTGTTCTACGCCGACAACGGCTCGGCCGGGGTGGAGGTGGCGCTGAAGATGGCCTTCCACTGGTTCCGCAACCGCGGCGAGACGCAGCGCACGAAATTCGTTGCACTGGAAAACGGCTACCACGGCGAGACCCTGGGCGCGCTGGCGGTCGGCGACATCCCGCTGTACCGCCGCGTGTACGCGCCGCTGCTGGCCGAGGCGCTGTTCGCCCCCTCCCCCGATGCCTACCTGGCCGCCCCGGGGCAGACCCCGGCGCAACGCGCGGCGTCGGCGGCCGATGCGCTGGCCGACCTGTTCGACCGCCACCCGGGCGAGATCTGCGCGGTGATCCTGGAGCCGCGCCTGCAATGCGCCGGCGGCATGCGCATGCACGACCCGGCCTACCTGCGCCGCGCACGCGAGCTGTGCGACGCCCACGGCGCGTTCCTCATCGCCGACGAGATCGCCACCGGCTTCGGCCGCACCGGCACCCTGTTCGCCTGCGAGCAGGCCGGGGTGATGCCGGACCTGCTGTGCCTGTCGAAGGGTCTGACCGGCGGCTTCCTGCCGCTGGCCGCGGTGCTGGCCACGCAGGTCCTGTACGACGGTTTCCTCGACGATTCGCGCGAGCGCGCCTTCCTGCATTCGCACAGCTACACCGGCAACCCCCTGGCCTGCGCCGCGGCGCTGGCCTCGCTGGACATCTTCGCCAGCGACGGCGTGCTCGAGCGCAACCGCGGCACCGCCGCGGCGATGGCGGCGCTGTCCGCGCCGCTGGCCGGCCACCGCCACGTGGCCGACGTGCGCCAGGCCGGCATGGTGGTCGCCTTCGAGCTGACCCGCGACGGCGACAAGGCCACGCCCTTCCCCGCCACGGCGCGCGTGGGCCTGCGCGCCTACCGCGCCGCGCTCGCGCGCGGGGTGCTGCTGCGGCCGCTGGGCGACGTGCTGTACTGGATGCCGCCCTACTGCGTCGACGACGCGCAATTGCAGCTGCTGGCCGAAACCACCGCCGCGGCCATCGACGAGGCCACCGCATGCGCCTGACCCGCTGCCACGTGGACCTGCCGCTGCGCCCGGGCGCCGAGTTCGTCCTGCCCGAACGCGCCGCCAGCCACCTGGCGCGGGTGCTGCGCCTGCGCGAGGGCGACCCCTGCGTGCTGTTCAACGGCGACGGCCACGACTACGCGGCGCGGCTGACGGCCGTCGGCAAGCGCGAGGTCCGCGCGCAGGTGCTGGCCGCGACCGCGGTGGAGAACGAGTCGCCGCTGCGCATCGTGCTGCTGCAGGGCATCGCCCGCGGCGAGAAGATGGACCTGATCCTGCAGAAGGCCACCGAGCTGGGCGTGGCCGCCATCGTGCCGGTCCACGGCGAGCGCACCGAGGTGCGGCTGGACGCCGAGCGCGCGGAAAAGCGCCTGGCGCACTGGCGCAGCGTGGTCGCATCGGCCTGCGAGCAGTCCGGGCGCGCGCGCGTGCCGGCGCTGGCC
>DASRYN010000181.1:0-2460 GCA_035687185.1 Pseudoxanthomonas sp.
AGCAGGCCGGTCCCGGCGGCGCCCAGCGCGCCGGCGCCGGCCCGCAGCCAGGCCCGGCGCCCGTCGGCCGCCGCACTCACCGCGCCACCGCGGCGCGCGTGCGCCGTGTCCAGCGATCGTTGCCACGCATGTCGTTTCCCCGGATGGGCGGCCTGGGCCGCGATCCCCTGCGCGGCGATTCTGCCATCCCGGCCGGGGCGCGGTCCGCGGTGCCGGTCGCGGTTGCGCCCGCCGGGCGCTGCCGCCGCCGCCGCGGACGGGCCATAATCCGGCCATGGACCGCTACGAACGCATCAACGCGTTGCACCGCATCCTCAAGGCCGCGCGCTACCCGGTGACGGTGCCGCGCCTGCAGGAGGAACTGGGCTGCTCGCGCGCCACCGTGTACCGCGACCTGGCGTTCCTGCGCGACGCGCTGATGGCGCCGGTGGAGGGCGACGGCGAGGCCGGCTTCCGCTACGCCGCCGGCGAGAGCGACCGCTTCGAGCTGCCGGGCCTGTGGCTCAGCTCCGAGGAACTGTACGCGCTGCTGGCCTCGCAGCAGCTGCTGCGCCGCACCGGCGCCGGCGTGCTGTCCACGGTGCTGGCGCCGCTGCAGCAGCGGATCGAGGGCCTGCTGGCGGCCCAGGCCGGCGTCAGCCGCTGGCCGGTGGAGCGGGTGCGCGTGATCCCGCACCGCGGCCGCCGCCTGGACGAGGCCGCGTTCCGCATCGTCGCCTCGGCGGTGCTGGAGCGGCGGCGGCTGGCCTTCGAGTACCGCGCGCGCTCCACCGACGAGGTCACCCGGCGCAAGGTGTCCCCGCAGCGCGTCACCCACTACCGCGACAACTGGTACCTCGACGCCTGGGACCACGACCGCGAGGCATTGCGCAGCTTCGCGGTGGACCGCATCGGCCAGGCGCGGCTGCTGGACGAGCCCGCGCAGGACGTGGACGACGCGGTGCTGGACCAGCACCTGGCCTCCAGCTACGGCATCTTCTCCGGCGAGCCCAAGGGCTGGGCGACCATCGTGTTCAGCCCCAAGGTCGCGCGCTGGGTGGCCGACGAGCACTGGCACTCGCGGCAGCAGGGCCGGTTCCTGCCCGACGGCCGCTACGAGCTGAAGGTGCCCTACAGCGTTCCGCGCGAGCTGCTGATGGACGTGCTGCATTACGGTGCGGATGCCGAGATCGTCGAGCCGGCCTCGCTGCGCGAGCAGGCCAAGTCGCTGCTGGCGCTGGCGCTGTCCAACTACGAGCGCTGAGCGGCCGGCGCGGGGCCGGCCGCCGCCCGTCAGCGCGCCTCCTTCTCCGGTTTCAGGCTGACGTAGGCCACGGTCCACTGCACCGGGTCGTCGCGGTTGTTGTCCTGGAAGCAGTAGCCGCTGCCGCGGGTGGCGTGCGCGTTCAGGCCGTTGACGCCCAGGCACAGCAGGTGGTGGTCGCTGTTGCCGAAGGTGAACTCGAAGCCCTGCAGCACGTGCACCGGCGGGTTGGGGCGCGGGCGGTCCAGGTCGCCGCCGGCGCCGGCCAGCACGCCCGACGCATGGACCAGGCTGCTGGGGATCCAGGCGTACTGCACGGTCACCTGGTAGCCGCGGTGCTTCCCCACCATGTCCGGGATGTTGCGCGCCGCGACCTGCGCGGCGTTGGCGGTGGCCGCCTCCATCACGCCCGGCAGCAGGGTGCCGCCGGCCAGCGCGGCCAGGCCCAGAGTCTTCTCCAGGCCGCGGAAGTCCAGGCCCTGATCGTCGGTCAGCGACACCACGGCCTGGTTCTTGGCCGGGTCCAGCCACACGCCGATGTTGCGCAGGTTGGCGTCGCTGCCGTCGCGGCGGCGGAACTCGAAGCCGCGCAGCACCAGGGTGTGGCCGGCGCGCGCCGGCGTGGGCAGCGGGATGGCGAACTTGCCGCCGCCGTTGGTCGCCACCTCGCCCACGCTGCCGGCGGTGAACGCCACGTGGGTGGCCGCGGCGCGGAACGAATCGTCGCCGTTGGCGTCGGCGAAGGCGAAGCGGGTGAAGCGGTTGCCGTCCTCGGCCAGCACGCCGATGCGGCGGACCTTGTGGTCGCCGTTGAGGAAGGCCAGCTGGAAGCCGCCCAGGCCGGTGACCGCGCCCGGCTGGGGGGCGTTGCTGCCGCGGCCGTTGTCCTGGAGGCCGTGGGCGCCGGACTCGGAACGGCTCCAGGTGCCGCTGGGGACCTCCAGCTTCAGCGGCGGCCGCTTGAGCGCCGGGGCGGGCAGGGTGGCCTGGGCCAGTGCGGCGCCGGCGAAGGCCAGGCAGGCGAACGCGCCTGCGCGGCGGATGGCGGGGACGGGATGGCGGGGCATCGGCGTTTCCTCGTGGCGGCCCGGCGGGCCGGTCGTCCTCCACACACGCCAAACCGCGCGCGCCAGGGACAGCGGGGGTCGCAACCGGTGAGATGGGACGCCGGCAGGCTGCCGCCGTCGCCACCCGAAGGAGCCCGCCATGCGCCGCCC
>DASRYN010000182.1:0-7736 GCA_035687185.1 Pseudoxanthomonas sp.
GTGCTGGTGGCCGCGCGCATGGCCGGGGTGGGCCGCGTGTTCAAGCTCGGCGGCGCCCAGGCCGTGGCCGCGCTGGCCTTCGGCACCGCGCGCGTACCCAAGGTCGACAAGATCTTCGGCCCCGGCAACGCCTACGTGGACGAGGCCAAGCGGCAGGCGATGCAGTCCGGCGCCGCCGCCATCGACATGCCGGCGGGCCCGTCCGAGGTGCTGGTGATCGCCGATGCCGGCGCCGACCCGGCCTTCGTCGCCGCCGACCTGCTGTCGCAGGCCGAGCACGGCCCCGACTCGCAGGTGCTGCTGCTGTCCGACAGCGCGGCGCTGCTCGATGGCGTGGAAGCCGAGCTGGCCGCGCAGCTGGCCGCGCTGCCGCGCGCGGACATCGCGCGCAGGGCGCTGTCGGCCTCGCGCCTGGTGCGGGTGGAGTCGCTGGAGGACGCGTTCGCCATCAGCAACGACTACGCGCCGGAGCACCTGATCCTGGCCCTGCGCCAGCCGCGCGACTGGCTGGACCGGGTCGAGGCCGCCGGCTCGGTGTTCCTCGGCGACTACACCCCCGAGGCACTGGGCGACTACTGCAGCGGCACCAACCACGTGCTGCCCACCAACGGCGCCGCGCGCGCGTGGAGCGGGGTGAGCGTGGCCAGCTTCCAGAACTTCGTCAGCGTGCAGGCCGCCAGCCGCGAGGGCATCCGCGCCATCGGCCCGTGCGCCGTCACCCTGGCGCGCGCCGAGCGGCTGGACGCGCATGCCAACGCCGTGGCGCTGCGCCTCCGGGGAGCCGGCGCATGAGCCCGGCGGCCGAGGAGGGCGGCGAGGCCCTGCTGCAGCTGGTGCGCGCGGACCTGCGCGGCTTCGGCGGCTATGCCTCGGCGCGCAGCCATGACCTGCGGGGCGAGGTCTGGCTCAATGCCAACGAAAGCCCGTGGGCGAACCCGGCCGACGCGTCCGGCGGCAGCCGCCGCTACCCGGACCCGCAACCGCCGGCGCTGCGCGAGGCGCTGGCGCGGCTGTACGGCTGTCGCGAGGAGCAGCTGCTGATCGGGCGCGGCAGCGACGAGGCCATCGACCTGCTGGTGCGCGCGCTGTGCGAGCCGGGCCGCGACGCGGTGCTGGTGACGCCGCCGGTGTTCGGCATGTACGCCGTGAGCGCGCGGCTGCAGGGCGCGCCGCTGCTGGAGGTGCCGCTGGTCGAGGACGCCGGCGGGTTTGGCGTGGACCTGGAGGCGGTGGCGCAGGCGGCGGAGCGGGGCGGCGCCAGGCTCGTGTTCCTGTGCTCGCCGTCCAACCCCACCGGCGGCGTGGTCCCGCTGGCGGGCATCGCAGCGCTGGCCGAGCGCCTGGACGGGCGGGCGCTGGTGGTGGTGGACGAGGCCTACGGCGAGTTCGCCGAACAGCCCTCGGCGACCACGCTGATGGCCGGACACGCCAACCTCGCCGTGCTGCGCACGCTGTCCAAGGCGCACGCGCTGGCGGCGGCGCGCATCGGCACCCTGATCGCGGCACCGGCCCTGGTGCGGGTGCTGCGCGCATGCCAGGCCCCGTACCCGGTGCCCGCGCCGTGCGCTGAACTGGCCCTGGCCGGGCTCTCGCCGCAGGCCCTGGCGCGCACGGCCGAGCGCGTGGCCCAGGTGCGGGCCGAGCGCGCGCGGCTGCAGCGCCTGCTGGCGGCGCTGCCGGGCGTGCGCCGGGTCCATCGCTCCGAGGGCAACTACCTGCTGGTGCGCTTCGCCGACGCCGGCGGCGCCTACGCCCGGCTGCTGGCCGCCGGCGTGGTGGTGCGCGACCAGCGGATGGTGCCCGGCCTGGGCGATGCGCTGCGGATCACCGTGGGCAGCCCGGAACAGAACGAGCGCGTGCTGGCCGCGCTCCACGCCACGGAAGCCGCCGCATGAGCACCCCTATCCTGTTCGTCGACCGCGACGGCACCCTGATCGAGGAGCCGGCCGACTTCCAGATCGACGCCTACGAGAAGCTGCGCTTCGTGCGCGGCGTGATCCCGGCGATGCTGCGCCTGCGCGACGCCGGCTGGCAGTTCGTCATCGTGTCCAACCAGGACGGGCTGGGCAGCGAGGCCTACCCGCAGGCGAGCTTCGACGGCCCCCACGGCCTGATGATGCAGGTGTTCGAGAGCCAGGGCATCGTGTTCCGCGACGTGCTGATCGATCCCAGCTGGCCGCACGAGAACCGGCCCACGCGCAAGCCGGGCATCGGCCTGGTGCTGCCCTACCTGCGGGACAGGAGCATCGACTGGAAGCGCTCGGCCATGGTCGGCGACCGCCCCACCGACGTGGAGTTCGCCGCCAACCTCGGCATCCGCTGCTTCCAGCTGCGGACGCCGCAGTTCGGCGGCGAGTGGGACTGGGCCGGCATCGCCCACGAGCTGGCCGACGCGCCGCGGCGCGCGGTGGTCCAGCGCGACACGAAGGAAACCCGCATCCGCGTCGAGGTGGATCTGGACCAGGCCGCCGAGCCGCAGGTGTCCACCGGCCTGCCGTTCTTCGACCACATGCTCGAGCAGATCGGCAAGCACGGCGGCATCGGCCTGAAGATCCGCGCCGAAGGCGACCTGCACATCGACGAGCACCACACCATCGAGGACACCGCGCTGGCCCTGGGCCAGGCGCTGCGCGAGGCCCTGGGCGACAAGCGCGGCATCGGCCGCTACGGCTTCGTGCTGCCCATGGACGAGACGCTGGCCCAGGTGGCGCTGGATTTCTCCGGGCGGCCCTACCTGGTGTTCGAGGGCGGGTTCCGCCGCGAGCGCGTGGGCGACATGCCGACCGAACTGGTGGAGCACTTCTTCCGCTCGCTGTGCGACGCGGCGGCGCTCAACCTCAACATCCGGGTGAGCGGCGACAACGACCACCACAAGATCGAGGCCAGCTTCAAGGGCCTGGCGCGCGCGCTGCGCCAGGCGGTGCGGCGCGAGGGCTCGGACCTGCCCTCCACCAAGGGAGCGCTGTGATGCGGGTGGTGCTGGTCGACGGCGGCGGTTCCAACATCGGCTCGGTGCGCTATGCGCTGCAGCGCCTGGGGGTGGAGGCCGAGCTCACCGGCGACGCGGACGTCATCCGCGCGGCCGACCGGGTGATCCTGCCGGGCGTGGGTGCCGCCGCCGAGGGCATGCGCAAGCTGCGCCAGCACGGGCTGGTCGAGGTGCTGCGCACGCTGCAGCGGCCGCTGCTGGGCGTTTGCGTGGGCATGCAGCTGCTGTTCGAGTTCTCCGAGGAGGAGGACGTCGACTGCCTGGGGCTGCTGCCGGGCCGCGTGGCGCGGCTGCCCGCCGGCCCCGGCGTGCGCGTGCCGCACATGGGCTGGAACACGCTGGCGCGCCGCCGCGACGCCTCGCTGGTCGAAGGCATCGACGAGGGCGCGCACGCCTACTTCGTGCACAGCTACGCCGCCCCCGCCGGCGCCGACTGCCTGGCCGCCAGCACGCACGGGCGCGAGTTCGCGGCCGTGGTCCAGCGCGGCAACGTGGCCGGCGCGCAATTCCATCCCGAACGCTCGGCCGAGGTCGGCGCGCGGCTGCTGAAGAACTTCATCGACTACGGACTGGCATGAGCGGATTCACGGTGTACCCGGCCATCGACGTGCGCGACGGCCGCGTCGTGCGGCTGGCGCAGGGCGACTATGCGCGCGAGACGCGCTACGGCGACGATCCCCTGGCCCTGGCGCAGGCCTACGCGGGGCAGGGGGCGCGCTGGCTGCACCTGGTCGACCTGGACGCCGCGCGCCGCGGCGGCTACACCCTGGCGCCGCTGCTGCGCGAGGCCGCGGCCGCCGGGCTGAGCGTGCAGACCGGCGGCGGCGTGCGTGCGCGCGAGGACGTGCAGCGCATCCTGGAGGCGGGTGCGGCGCGCGTGGTGGTCGGCTCGCTGTCGGTGCGCCAGCCGGAGGAGGTCAGCCGCTGGATCGCCGAGTTCGGCCCCGAGCGCATCGTGGTGGCGCTGGACGCGCGCCAGGACGCGGCCGGCGCCTGGCGGCTGCCCGTGCACGGCTGGACCGAGGACTCCGGCGCGACCCTGGACGAGCTGGCCGCGCGTTACGCCGCGGCGGGGCTGCGCCACGTGCTGTGCACCGACATCGCGCGCGACGGCATGCTCTCCGGGCCGAATTTCGACCTGTACGCGCACCTGGGGCGGATCGCGCCGGAGCTGCAGGTGCAGGCCTCCGGCGGGGTGAGCCGGCTGGACGACGTGCGACGCGCCGCCGCCTCCGGCTGTGCCGGCATCGTACTCGGGCGCGCGCTGCTGGAGGGGCGCTTCAGCGTGGCCGAGGCGCTGCGATGCTGAGCCGGCGCATCATCCCCTGCCTGGACGTGAAGGGCGGCCGCGTGGTCAAGGGCGTCCGCTTCCGCGACCACGTGGACATGGGCGACATCGTCGAACTGGCGCTGCGCTACCGCGACGAGGGCGCCGACGAGCTGGTGTTCTACGACATCGGCGCCAGCCCGGAAGGGCGCTCGGTGGACTACGCCTGGGTGGAACGGGTGGCGCGGCTGATCGACATCCCGTTCTGCGTGGCCGGCGGCATCCGCAGCGTGGAGACCGCGCGCGCGGTGCTGCACGCCGGCGCCGACAAGATCTCGGTGAACACGCCGGCGCTGGAACGCCCGGAGCTCATTTCCGAACTGGCCTCGGCCTTCGGCGTGCAGTGCGTGGTGGTGGGCGTGGACTCGGTGCGCGAGCCCGACGGCCAGTGGCGGGTGCGGCAGTACACCGGCGATCCGTCCATGATGCGCGCGGCCGGCGTGCGCACGCTGGACTGGCTGGTGCGCGCGCAGGCGCTGGGCGCCGGCGAGATCGTGCTCAACTGCATGGACAGCGACGGCGTGCGCCGCGGCTACGACGTCGAGCAGTTGCGCCAGGCGCGCGCGCTCTGCGGCGTGCCCCTGGTCGCCTCCGGTGGCGCCGGCGAGATGGCGCACTTCGCCGAGGTGTTCGACCAGGCCGATGTGGACGGCGCGCTGGCGGCCAGCGTGTTCCACAGCGGCGCGGTGCCCATTCCCGGACTCAAGCGCTTCCTGCGCGAACGACAGATCGAGGTGCGCGATGCCCGCTAGGAAACCCGCGGCCCGGGGCGGCGCGGCCGCCACCGTGCTGCCCGAGGCGCTGGACTGGGACAAGGGCGGGGGCCTGCTGCCGGCGGTCGTGCAGGACGCCGACAGCCTGCGCGTGCTGATGCTCGGCTACATGAACCAGGACGCGCTGCGGGCGACCCGGGCCACCGGCCTGGTCACCTTCTACAGCCGCAGCCGGGGCAAGCTGTGGACCAAGGGCGAGACCTCCGGCCACGTGCTGGAACTGGTCGGCGTGCAGAGCGACTGCGACTCGGACACGCTGCTGGTGCTGGCGCGTCCCCGCGGCCCCACCTGCCATCTGCAGCGGGCCAGCTGCTTCCCCGCCGCGCCGGCGAGCGCGCCGGCCCCCGCTCCTGCGCCGGCGCCGGACGTGGGCTTCCTGGCCGAGCTGGACGCGCTGGTGGCCGGACGCGCGCGCGCGCGCCCGCAGGGCAGCTACACCACGCGGCTGTTCGAGGCCGGCGTGCGGCGCATCGCCCAGAAGGTGGGCGAGGAGGGCGTGGAGACCGCGCTGGCCGGCGTGGCGCAGAACGACGCGCAGCTGCTGGACGAGTCGGCCGACCTCATCTACCACCTCACCGTGCTGCTGCACGCGCGCGGGCTGTCGCTGGGCGACGCGGTGGAGGTGCTGGCGCAGCGCCACCGCGGCGGCTGACCGCGCCGCTGCAGGCGCGGCCGCTACAATCGGCGCCTCATCCCGGGAGGGCTCCGCATGCGTCCACGGTTCGCGCCGATCCTCTTCGTCCTGCTGGCATGGGCGGGCCCCTCGCACGCGGCCGGGGCCGGGGCCGTGGCCGCGGGCGTGGTCTACGTGGAATTCGACGGCCGGCCGGGCCAGGGCGAGCACGAGAACGGCGTGCCCGGGGTGCTGGTGTCCAACGGGCGGGAGCTGGTGCGCACCGACGCGCAGGGCCGCTACCGCCTGCCCGTGCGGCCCGGGCAGACCGTGTTCGTGGTCAAGCCGGACGGCTTCCGCTTCGTCGCGCGCGCGGACGGGCTGCCGGACTTCTGGCGGCACCATTTCCCGGACGGGTCGCCGCGGCTGCGCTTCGGCGGCATTCCCCGCTCCGGCGCGGACCGGGATTTCGCCCTGCACCCGCCGGTGCCGGGGCCGGCGGCCGACATCGACGTGCTGGTGTTCGCCGACACCCAGGTCAAGCATGCCCGCGACGTGGACCACTACCGCCGCGACATCGTCGAACCGCTGTCGGGCCGCCACGCGGCCGCGTTCGGCACCACCCTGGGCGACCTGGTGGACGACGACCTCTCGCTGTACCCGGCGCTCAACGCGGCGACCGCGAAGCTGGGCACGCCGTGGTTCCACGTGCCGGGCAACCACGACCTGGACTTCGACGCCGCCCGCGACGAGGACTCGCTGCTCACCTGGCGCAACGCCTACGGCCCGGACACCTACGCGGTGGAGGAGGGCGGGGCCAGCTTCGTGTTCCTCGACGACGTCGTGTACCTGCCGGGCCAGCGGCCGGCCTACGTGGGCGGCCTGCGCGAGGACCAGTTCGCCTTCCTGGAGGCTTACCTGGCGACGCTGCCGCGCGACCGGCTGGTGGTGCTGGGGCTGCACATCCCGCTGTTCCAGGACGGCGCGCGCGAGACCTTCCGCCGCGCCGACCGCGAGCGCCTGTTCGCGCTGCTGCAGCGCTTCGAGCGGGTGCTGGTGCTCAGCGGCCACAGCCACACCCAGCGCCACCACTACCACGGCCTCGCCGACGGCTGGCACGGCGCCGCCCCGCTGCACGAGTACAACGTGGGCGCGGCCTGCGGCGCGTTCTGGTCCGGCGCGCCGGACGCGGCCGGCATCCCCGACGCCACCATGGCCGACGGCACCCCGAATGGCTACGCCGTGCTGCACGTGCGCCGCGCCGGCGGCTACGCGCTGGCCTGGCATCCGGCGCGCGTCCCGGCGGCGGACCCGGCCTTCACCGGCGCCATGGCCCTGCACGCGCCGCGGGTGCTGCGGCGAGGCGCGTATCCGGCCTGGGGCGTGTATGCCAACGTGTTCATGGGCGACGCCGACACGCGCGTGGAATACCGCATCGACGGCGGGCCCTGGCGGCCGATGCAGCGCGTGGAGCGGCCCGATCCGCGCCTGGTGGTGGAGAACGTGGCCGACGACCTGGCCCCCGCGCTGCGCGGCCACGACCGCTCGCCCGAAGCGGTGCCCTCCACCCACCTGTGGCGCGGCGCGCTGGCCACCGACCTGCCTGCCGGCGAGCACCGCGTGGAGGTCCGCGCCAGCGGCCGCTGGGTGGGCGAGGCGTCCGCCGCGACGGTCTACTGGCTGGCGGAGGCGGCGGACTGAGGCCGCGCGCCGAGCCACGCCCCGGCCAGCAGCAGCGCCAGCGCCACGGCCTGCAGCGGGTGCGGCTGCACCCGGCCGGAGAGCACCAGCAGCACCGTGGACAGCAGCGGCGCCAGGTAGGACAGCGTCCCCAGCAGGGCCAGGTCGCCGCGCTTGGTGCCGGCGTCCCACAGCTGGAAGGCGATGCCCACCGGGCCCAGTCCCATCAACCCCAGCCACAGCCATTGCGCCGGCGTGGGCGCCACCGTGCGCTCGAACAGCAGGTGCGCCAGCGCGCCCAGCAGCGCGACCCCGGCGCAGGCGGGCACGATGGCGGTGCTCGGTACCTGCGCG
>DASRYN010000183.1:0-6746 GCA_035687185.1 Pseudoxanthomonas sp.
CCCGCCTCCAGCGGCGCCGCCTCGTCGAACAGCGGCGCCAGCGCCTGTGCCAGCTGGATCGCGTTCCAGTAGGCGACCTGCGGCTGGGCGCCGAAGCGGTAGCGGCGTCCCTGCGCGTCGGTGGTGTTCGGCGTCCAGTCCGGGTCGTAGTCCTCGATCCAGCCGTAGGGACCGTAGTCCAGGGTCAGGCCGAGGATGGACATGTTGTCGGTGTTCATCACCCCGTGGACGAAGCCCACGCGCATCCAGCCGGCGACCGTCTGCGCGGTGCGCTCGCACACCTGCGCGAACCACTCCGCGTAGCCGCCCTGCCCCTGCCCGGCCAGCTCCGGGAAATGGTGGCGCAGCGCGTGGTCGGCCAGCTGCCGCACGAGCGCGGCCTCGCCGCGCGAGGCCGGCAGCTGCCAGCTGCCGAACCGCAGGAAGCTGGGGGCCATGCGGCACACCACCGCGCCGGGCTCGGGCCGCGGGTGGCCGTCGTAGAACATGTCGCGCACCACCGCCTCGCCGGTGGCGACCAGGCTGAGCGCGCGCGTGGTCGGGATGCCCAGGTGGTGCATCGCCTCCGAGCACAGGAACTCGCGGATCGACGAACGCAGCACGGCGCGGCCGTCGGCGAAGCGCGAGTACGGCGTCGGCCCGGCGCCCTTGAGCTGCAGCTCCCAGCGGCCGCCGCCCGGTCCCCGCGCTTCGCCGAGCGAGATCGCGCGGCCGTCGCCGAGCTGCCCGGCCCAGTGGCCGAACTGGTGGCCGCCGTAGTTGGCCGCCCAGGGCTGCATTCCCGGCAGCAGCGCGTTGCCCCCGAACACCCGGGCGAAGGCCGGGTCGGCCGCGTCGGCGGCGCCCAGCCCGACCAGCGCCGCGGCTTCCGGCGACCAGGCCAGCAGCCGCGGCGCGGCCACCGGGGTCGGGTCCACCCGCGACCACGCCGCGCCGCGCACCTCGCGAACGCGCGGGCCGGCCTCCGGGTCGCCCGGCAGGTCGCGCAGGAAGGCGTTGTCGAATTCGATGTGCATGCAGGCCACATGCGGCCGCCGCGGCGGCGGCTCAAGGCGCGGAAACGAAAAACGCCGGAGGCTCGCGCCCCCGGCGTTCGTCTGGCCGGTCCCGGAGGACCCGCCGGCGCGATTACAGCGCCTGCACCTGGTCGGCCTGCAGGCCCTTCTGGCCCTGCACGACGATGAAGGAGACCTTCTGGCCTTCCTGCAGCGACTTGAAGCCCGAACCCATGATCGAACGGAAATGCACGAACAGGTCGGCGCCGCTCTCGGGGGTGATGAAGCCGAAGCCCTTGGCGTCGTTGAACCACTTGACGGTGCCGGTCTGACGATCGGACATGTTTGCTAACTCCTCAACTTTGTAGAGATGGAAACGCGGCCGCGGTGGATCCGGGCCGGTACTGGGGTTGCAGGCGTTAGGCAGGGCGGAACGATGTAGCGGATCGTCAGATCGACTGCACCAGGCCACGATTCACGGTGACCCATGCAAACACAGTGCGCGCACGATACCCGGAATCGGGCTGAATAGCGAGGGGCGGATGAACGGGGCCGGCCGCGGCATTCAGCCCGGACCGCCCAGCCCCCACACCTCGGCGGCGATGCGGTACGACTCGCGCCGTGCGGCGTGGTCGTGCAGGTTGGCCACCACGATCAGCTCGTCGGGCCGGTGGCGGCGGACGAGGGCCTCCAGCCCGCGCGCCACGGTGTCCGGTCCGCCGACCACGCTGCACGCCAGCGCCCGCTCCACGCCGACCTTCTCCGCCGGCGTCCAGTAGCCTTCGATGTCGTCCACGGGCGGCGGGATCAGCCCGGGCTGGCCGCGGCGCAGGTTCACGAAGGCCTGCTGCGGCGTGGTGAACAGCCGCCGCGCCTCGTCGTCGCTGGCGGCGGCCACCACGTTCACGCCGAGCATGGCGTACGGCTGCCGCAGCCGCGCCGACGGCCGGAAGTCGCGGTGGTAGAGCGCCAGCGCCTGGTCCATGGCATCGGGCGCAAAATGGGAGGCGAAGGCGTACGGCAGGCCCAGGGACGCGGCCAGGCGCGCGCCGAACAGGCTGGAACCGAGGATCCACACCGGCACCTCGAGCCCGGCGCCCGGCACCGCGCGCACCAGCTGGCCCGGCTCGGCCGGCTCGAAGTAGCGCAGCAGCTCCTGCACGTCCTGCGGAAAGCGGTCGGCGCTGTCGGCGTAGCGCCGCAACGCGCGCATCGTCGGCTGGTCGGTGCCCGGCGCACGGCCCACGCCCAGGTCGATGCGCCCCGGGTGCAGCGCCGCCAGCGTGCCGAATTGCTCGGCCACCTGCAGCGGGGCGTGGTTGGGCAGCATGATGCCGCCGGCGCCGACGCGGATGCTGCGGGTGCCGGCGGCGATGTGCGCCATCAGCACCGCGGTAGCGGCCGAGGCGATGCCGGGCATGTTGTGGTGTTCGGCCAGCCAGTAGCGGCGGTAGCCGAGGGCTTCGACGTGACGGGCCAGGTCCAGGCTGTTGGCCAGCGCCGCGGACACGTCGCTGCCCTCGCACACCGGGGCCAGGTCCAGCACCGACAGCGGGATGCGCGACATCCGTGCCTCCCTGCTAGTGCTGCGCCGGCCCCGGCAGCGCGACCAGGTCGCCTGCCGGCGCGGTGGCCGGCGCCAGCGTGGCCACGCCGTGGCCGCGCTCGGCCAGGTACTCCAGCCACTTGCCCAGGAAGGTGTTCATGCGCAGGCGGTGGCCGATCAGCTCGGCCGGCGGCGGGTACAGGCCGATCGCGTCCTGCCAGCGGCGGCCGACGTAGCAGTGCGTGGTCTCCACCTGGCGCGCATCGTTGTACAGCCGCACGAAGGCCGACGGGTCCGGCTCGCCGGTGAGCGGGTCCCGCAGGTCGTAGGTCAGGCGCAGCTCCAGGGTGTAGCGGTGGCGCTCGAGCACGTCCAGCCGCAGGTCCAGGCCATCGCCCACCGAGGACACATAGCGGCCGGCGCGCAGGCCGGCCGGGGCGAACAGGCGCGTGAGGCGGGCGTGGTTCTCGGCGTAGAGGGCCATCAGCCAGCCGAAGCGGCTCAGGCGGGGAATGCGGGTGTCGATCGAGGCGGCCTGCTGCATGGGACCGATGCTACACGCTGCGGCGCGTCCACGGCAGCATTGACCGCCCGCACGCGCGCGCCTACCTTGGAAAAGTCCGCGCGGCGGTGCGGCGCGGTTCAGTTCAGTACATCTCGCGCTGCAGTCCCAGCGTGGAGAGCACCTTGCTGGAGATCTCCTCGATCGAGGTGTAGGTGGTGCTCAGGGTCGGGATGCGCTCCATGCGGAACATCGCCTCGGCCGCCTGCACCTCCCGCCGGCAGGTCTCCAGCCGCGCATAGCGCGAATCCGGCCGGCGCTCGGCGCGGATCTGGTGCAGCCGCTCCGGGTCGATGGTCAGGCCGAACAGCTTGCGCCGGTGCGGCCGCAGCCGCGGCGGCAGGCGGTCGCTCTCCAGCTCGGCGTCGGTCAGCGGGTAGTTGGCCGCCTTCACCCCGTAGTGCAGCGCCAGGTAGACGCAGGTGGGCGTCTTGCCGGCGCGCGACACGCCGACCAGCACCACGTCGGCCTCGTCGTAGTCCGGCGAGACGCCGTCGTCGTGGCTGAGGGCGTAGTTCATCGCCTCGATGCGGCGGTGGTATGTCTCGAAGTCGACCATGCCGTGCGCCTGGCCCACGCGCGCCTGCCGCGGCTCGTTGAGTTCGCGCTCCAGCGGCTCGATGAAAGGCGCGAACACGTCCAGCAGCATCGCCCCGCTCTCGGCCAGGATCATGCTCAGCGCCGGGTCCACGCACGAATTCACCACGATCGGCCGCACGCCGTACTTCTCGCCCGCGGCACGGATGCGCAGGCACGCCTCGCGCGCCTTGTCGGCGTCGTCGACGAACGCGATGCGGTCGGTGACGAAGCGGAAGCCGGTGAACTGCGTCAGCAGGCTGTGGCCGATGGTCTCGGCGGTGATACCGGTACCATCGGAAACGTAGAACACCGGGCGGATGCTGGTCATCGTTTGTTTTCCGACTGGATGCCCAATGGAAGCCGTTTTCCAGCTTGATATGCGGTGAACGCGGCAAGCATCATAACGGCTCCACATACCTCGGGGCACGGCCATCGCCCGGCCGGGCGATGGCTCCATGGAGCATCGCACTTGAACCAGAACATCCTGTGGTTGCACGAACTGCGCCTGTCCGACCTGGCGCGCGTCGGCGGCAAGAATTCTTCCCTCGGCGAGATGATCGGCAACCTGGCCGGGCTCGGCGTGTCGGTCCCCGGCGGCTTCGCCACCACCGCCGACGCCTTCAGGGACTTCATCGCGCACAACGACCTGCACCAGCGCATCTACGACCGCCTGGCCGCGCTCGACGTCGAGGACGTGCCGGCGCTGACCGCGGCCGGCCGCGAGATCCGCGGCTGGGTGATCGACGCGCCGCTGCAACCGGAGCTGGACGCGGAAATCCGCACGGCCTACGCCAAGCTGTGCGCGGAGAACGGCGGCGGCGACGTCGCCGTGGCCGTGCGTTCGTCCGCCACCGCCGAGGACCTGCCCGACGCCTCGTTCGCCGGCCAGCAGGAAACCTTCCTCAACGTGACCGGCGCCGACGACGTGGTGCACAAGGTCAAGGAAGTGTTCGCCTCGCTCTACAACGACCGCGCCATCGCCTACCGCGTGCACCACGGTTTCAAGCACGAGGATGTGTTCCTGTCCGCCGGCGTGCAGCTGATGGTGCGCTCGGACGTGGGCGCCTCGGGCGTGCTGTTCACCCTGG
The DNA here is from genome assembly GCA_035687185.1 of Pseudoxanthomonas sp. Lineage (GTDB taxonomy): Bacteria > Pseudomonadota > Gammaproteobacteria > Xanthomonadales > Xanthomonadaceae > Pseudoxanthomonas. The sequence goes on from DASRYN010000183.1 coordinate 4,771, forward strand.
ACACCGAGTCCGGCTTCCGCGACGTGGTCTTCGTCACCGCCAGCTACGGGCTGGGCGAAATGGTGGTGCAGGGCGCGGTCAACCCGGACGAGTTCTACGTGTACAAGCCCACGCTGAAAGCCGGCAAGCCGGCGATCCTGCGCCGCACGCTGGGCGCCAAGGCCATCCGCATGGTCTATTCCGACGTGCCCGGCGAGCGCGTGCGCACCGAGGAGACTCCGGCCGAACTGCGCACCAGGTTCTCCCTGTCCGACGCCGACGTGCATGAACTCAGCAAGCAGGCGCTGGTGATCGAACAGCACTATGGCCGGCCGATGGACATCGAGTGGGCCAAGGACGGCGTCAGCGGAAAACTCTTCATCGTGCAGGCGCGCCCGGAAACGGTGAAGTCGCGCGCACACGTGACCCAGATCGAACGCTACGCCCTGCAGCAGCGCGGCGAGGTGATCTGCGAAGGCCGCGCCATCGGCCAGAAGATCGGCAGCGGCGTGGCCCGCGTGGTGCGTTCGCTGGACGACATGGAGCGCGTGCAGCCCGGCGACGTGCTGGTGGCCGACATGACCGACCCGGACTGGGAACCGGTGATGAAGCGCGCTTCGGCCATCGTGACCAACCGCGGCGGCCGCACCTGTCACGCGGCGATCATCGCGCGCGAGCTGGGCGTGCCGGCCGTGGTCGGCACCGGCAACGCGCTGGACAGCATCGAGGACGGCAAGGACGTCACCGTGTCCTGTGCTGAAGGCGATACCGGCTACATCTACGCCGGCGCCCTGCCCTTCGAGCGCGTTACCACCGACCTGGGCAACATGCCGCCGGCGCCGCTGAAGATCATGATGAACGTGGCCAACCCGGAGCGCGCCTTCGACTTCGGCCAGCTGCCCAACGCCGGCATTGGCCTGGCACGGCTGGAGATGATCATCGCCAGCCATATCGGCGTGCATCCGCTGGCGCTGCTGGAGTACGACCGCCAGGACGTGGATGTCCGCAGGAAGATCGACGCCAAGATCGCCGGCTACGCCTCGCCGGTCGATTTCTACGTCGAGCGGCTGAAGGAAGGCATCGCCACCATCACCGCCTCGGTGGCGCCGAATCCGGTGATCGTGCGCCTGTCCGACTTCAAGTCGAACGAGTACGCCAACCTGATCGGCGGCCAGCGCTACGAACCGCACGAAGAGAACCCGATGATCGGCTTCCGCGGCGCCAGCCGCTACGTCGACCCGTCGTTCGAACCCGCGTTCGCGCTGGAATGCCGTGCAGTCAAGCGCGTGCGCGAGGAGATGGGGCTGGACAACCTGTGGGTGATGATCCCGTTCGTGCGCACGCTGGACGAGGGCCGCAAGGTGGTCGAAGTGCTCGCGCGCCACGGCCTCAAGCGGGGCGCCCAAACCGATAACAGCGGGGGGCTCAAGATCATCATGATGTGCGAGGTGCCCAGCAATGCGCTGCTGGCCGAGGAATTCCTCGACATCTTCGACGGTTTCAGCATCGGCTCCAACGACATGACCCAGCTCACCCTGGGCCTGGACCGCGATTCCAGCATCGTCGCCGGCCTGTTCGACGAACGCGACCCGGCGGTGAAGAAGCTGCTGTCCATGGCGATCAAGGCCGCACGGGCCCGCGGCAAGTACGTGGGCATCTGCGGCCAGGGCCCCTCGGACCATCCGGACCTGGCGGAGTGGCTGATGGCCGAGGGCATCGAGTCGGTGTCGCTGAATCCGGACACCGTGGTCGACACCTGGCTGCGGCTGGCCCGGCGCAAGGCCGCCGGCTGACGCGAACGCGGCTTCACCCCGCCCGCTGCTATCCTTCCGCGCAACGCGCGCCCGCATGCCGGGCGCGCCCGGCCAAGCGAGAAGGAAGGAACATGCAGGTGACGTTCGCCACCGCGCGCACCGGCGCGATCTTCAACGCCGGCAGCGTGGACTGGGAGCTGCTCGTGGTGCGCTACGGCCTGCCGGCGCTGTTCGCGCTGGTGG
>DASRYN010000184.1:0-2630 GCA_035687185.1 Pseudoxanthomonas sp.
CTGTCGCTGATCCCGGCCCCGGCCGCGGTGACGCCTGCGGAGGGGCACTTCACCCTCGGCCCGGACACGCCGCTGCTCGCCGACGGCGAAGCCGAGCGCGCGGTCGCCGCGCAGTTCGCCGCGCTGCTGGAGAAGGGCCGCGGCGTGGCGCCGAAGCTGGCCGCTGCCGCCGGCGCGGACGCCGGCATCCGCTTTCGCCTGGACCCGGCCCGCGGCAAGGGCGAGGGCTACCTGCTGGAGGTCACCCCGCAGGGCGCCACCGTCGCTGCCGGCGACGCGGCCGGGCTGTTCTACGGCGCGATGACCCTGCTGCAGCTGGCCACGCTGGACGACGCGGAGGCGATCCGCCTGCCGGCCCTGCGCATCGAGGACGCGCCGCGCTTCTCCTGGCGCGGCTTCATGCTCGACTCGGCGCGGCACTTCTGGACCGTGGAGCAGGTCAAGCAGGTCATCGACGCGATGGCCCTGCACAAGCTCAACGTGCTGCACTGGCACCTGACCGACGACCAGGGCTGGCGCATCGAGATCAAGCAGTACCCGAAGCTCACCGAGGTCGGCGCCTGCCGCATCCCCGCCGGCGACGGCGGCGTCGACCCGGCCACCGGCAAGCCGCGCCCCTACTGCGGCTACTACACCCAGGACCAGGTCCGCGAGGTGGTGGCCTACGCCGCGCAGCGCCACATCACCGTGGTGCCGGAGTTCGACGTGCCCGGCCATGCGACCGCGGCGATCGCCGCGTATCCCGAGCTGGGCAGCACCGACACGCCGCTGGTGCCCTCCAGCGAGTGGGGCGTGTTCCCCAACCTGTTCAACACCGAGGAGAGCACGTTCCGCTTCCTGGAGAACGTGATCGCCGAGATGGTCCCGCTGTTCCCCGGCCCCTATTTCCACATCGGCGGCGACGAGGCGGTCAAGGACCAGTGGGAGGCCTCGCCGCGCGTGCAGCAGCACATGCGCGAGCTGGGCCTGGACGACGAGATGGCGATGCAGAGCCACCTGGTCGCGCGGCTGGAGAAGTTCCTGGCCGGGCACGGCAAGCGCCTGATCGGCTGGGACGAGATCCTGGAAGGCCCGCTGCCGGCGGAGGCCACGGTGATGTCCTGGCGCGGCACCGAGGGTGGGCTGAAGGCCGCGCGCGAAGGCCACGACGTGGTGATGTCGCCCTCCTCCGACCTGTACCTGGACTACCTGCAGACCGGGTCGCCGGAGGAACCGCCGGGCCGACCGGCCACCATCACCCTCAAGCAGGTCTACGAGTTCGAGCCGGTGCCGGCGGAACTGGAGGAAGACCGCCACCGCCACATCCTCGGCGTGCAGGCCAACCTGTGGACCGAGCACACCCGCACCTGGACGCGGCTGCAGCACCACATGTTCCCCCGGCTGGCGGCGCTGGCCGAGACCGGCTGGAGCCCGCGCGACCGCCGGGACTACGCCGATTTCCTGCAGCGCCTGCCGGCGCAGCTGGACCGCTACCGGCGCTGGGGCATCGGCTACGCGCTCACGCCGTTCCAGGTCGACGCCGTGGCCGAGGACGACCGCAAGGCCGGCACCGCGACGGTCGCGCTGTCCAACCCGCTGGGCTACGAGGTGCGCTACACCACCGACGGCAGCGAGCCCGGCCCGGACGCCGCCGCCTACACCGCGCCGCTGCGGTTGCAGCTGCCGGCGCAGGTGCGCGCGTCCGCGTTCTTCGAGGGCCGTGCGCTCGCGCCCGCGCGCACCTTCGCCTATGACGCGGCCTCGCTGCTCAGCCGCACCGACGAGCAGCTGGCCACCTGCCCCGACGCCGGCCGGCTGCTGCTGCGCCTGGAGGACGACGGCCCGGCAGACGGCGAGCGCGCGATCTTCAACACCACCATCTTCTACCCGTGCTGGCAGTGGAACGGCGCGGACCTGGACGGGGTGGCGGCGCTGAAGGTGCGCGCGGGGCGGATCCCGTACTACTTCCAGCTGGCGCACGACGAGCCGGCCCGCCGCTTCGAGCCGGCGCGCTCGGCGCACGGCGAACTGGACGTCCACGCCGGCGGCTGCAACGGCCGGCGCGTGGCCAGCGCGCCGCTGCCGGCCGCACCGGGGCCGGACGGCTTCGTCGAACTGACCGCCGCGCTGCCCGCGGACCTGTCCGGGCGCCAGGATCTGTGCCTGCGCTTCACCGGCGACACGCGCCCGCAGATGTGGGTGCTGGACCGGGCCACGCTGCAGCTGCGCTGAGCCCGCGATGCCGCGGGGCGGATCCCCGTCCCGCGGCACCGGCACGCGCCGGCACCCGCGGCGAGGCGTGCGCCGCTACGGGCGGGGCGCCGGATGCCTGCCGGGCTCGAACCGCAGCAGCAGGTCGCGGCCGTGGCCCAGCGCCGTGGCCAGTCCGGCCGCCACCCCGAGCGCGTTGGCCAGCGCGTCGGCCGGATCGGCCATGCGCGTGGCGGTGAACGCGCCCTGCGCGAACTCCAGCGCCACGCCCAGCGCCGCCAGCGCCAGGCCGATGGCCAGCAGCCGCGCGCGGCCGGCGAACAGCTGCACCGCGCCGGCCGCCAGCGCGGCGTACGCCAGCAGGTGCTCGAGCTTGTCGCCGTGCCGCGGCAGCGGCACCGGCGGCGGCGGGATCAGGCTCAGCACCACCACTGCCAGCA
>DASRYN010000185.1:0-7984 GCA_035687185.1 Pseudoxanthomonas sp.
GGCGTCGGCGGCCGGCGCTTCCGGCACCGCGGATGAACACGCCGCGCCGTCCAGCAGCGCCAGCACGGCGTCCCGGCGCAGCTTGCCGGTGGCGTTGCGCGGCAGCTGCGGCAGCAGCCGCAGCCTGCGCGGCAGGAACACCGGGTCGATGCTGGCGCGCAGGGCCTGGACGATCTCCGCCGGCGTGCGCCCGGGCGCCACCGCCAGCGCGGCGATGCGCCCCACCGCGCCCTCGCGCGCCGGGTCCAGCTGCACCACCACGCCGTCCTCGACGCCGGGCACGGCCAGCAGGCGCGCGGTCAGGTCGGCCAGCGAGGCGCGCTTGCCGGCGATCTCCAGCATGTCGGCCTGGCGCCCGCACAGTGCGAAGCGGCCGTCATCGCCCACCTCCACCAGGTCGGCCAGGGCCACGGGCGCGGGCAGGTGCGGGCCCTGCACCAGCGCGCCGTCCGGCCTGGCGGCCACGCGCACGCCGGGCATCGGCGTCCACGCCGCCTCGTGCGCGGTGCGGCGGCAGGCGATGACGCACGTTTCGGTGGAGCCGAACACCTCGCGCACCTGGCAGCCGTAGCGCGCCTCGGCCTCGGCGGCCAGCGCCTGCGGCAGCGGCGCGGTGGCCGACACGATGCCGGCCAGCGGCGGCAGCGCCACGCCCGACCCCAGCAGCGCGCGCAGGTGCACCGGCGTGGTGACCAGCAGGCGCGGCGCCTGCGTCTGGTGCAGCGCGCGGGCGACGTCGGCCGGCAGCAGCGGCCGCCCGGCATGGATGGCCGCGCCGCCCAGCAGCGGCAGCAGCACCGACATCTCCATGCCGTACATGTGCTGCGGCGGCACCGTGGCCACCACCTGCGGCTGCGCCGCGCCCCACAGGTCGCGCAGCGCGGCCACGTTCTGCGCGGTGCCGGTGGCGAAGGCGGCCCAGGTCTTGGCGTGCGGCTGCGGCCGCCCGGTGCTGCCGGAGGTGAAGCCGATGGCGGCCAGCGCCGACGGCTCCACCCCGGGCATCTCCGCGGCACCGGCGTCCGCCAGCGCGGATGGCTCCGGCAACGGGCAGTGGCGCGGCCCGGCCGCCTCGCCGCCGAGGCAGTACGCGTCGGCGTGGGCCTGCAGCAGTTCGCCCACCGTGCCCGGCGCACCCGATGGCGGCAGCAGCGCCACCTGGCCGCGCAGGGCCGCGGCGCAGAAGGCCAGGAGGAAGCGGTGCCGGTCCTCGGCCACGTGGACCACGTGCCCGCCCTCGGGCAGGCGCGCGGCCAGCGCCTGGGCGCGCGCCAGGAAACGGCCCAGCGTCACCGGCGCGCCCTCGCCGAAGACGAGCACGCGGTCGGGGTCGCCGATCGCCAGCGGCAGGCGCGGGGACGGCGGGTTGGGCGCTTGGACGACGGCCGACATCGGGTGGCTGGGCTTCCTGGCAAGCCGGAACGCCTGCCCTCGCGACCGGCTAGCTTGGCCGCGCGCGGCGGCGCAGGCAAGCCGGACCGTGACCTTTTCCCCGTCGGCCCGCGCAGGCGGGCTGCTACCCTGCGCGGCTGGTTCCCCTCCGTGCCCCGCCATGATCCGATCGCCGCTGCGCGCCCTGCCCCTGCTCCTCCTGCCGCTGACCGCCCCGGCCGCCGCGCAGGCGCCCGCGCCGGAGGCCGCCACCGCCCCGCTGGCGCTGGAACAGGCCATGGCCGACCCGGACTGGATCGGCCCGCCGGTCGAGCGTGCCTGGTGGAGCTGGGACGGCCGCGAGGCGCAACTGCTGCTCAAGCGCGAGGGCAGCCCGGTGCGAGACACATGGCGGCAGCCGGTGGACGGCGGGGCGATGCGCAAGGTGGCCGACGCCGAGCGCGCCGGACTGGACGCCCCCGACCCGGTGTACGACCCGCAGCGCCGGCGCATGGCCTTCGTGCGCAACGGCGACGTGTTCGTGCGCGACCTGGGCAGCGGTGCGCTGACCCAGCTGACCCGCAGTGCCGGGGCCGAGGCGCAGCCGCGCTTCGCCGCCGACGGCGGCGTGATCTGGCGCAGCGGCCACGACTGGTTCCACTGGACCGCCGGCGGCGGCACCGCCCAGGTGGCCGTGCTCCGGGCCGAGAAGGACCCGGCCGCTGCCCCCGCGGCCGACGCCCTGCGCGAGCAGCAGCTGCGCACCCTGGCCACCCTGCGCCGCGATCGCGAGCAGCGCGAGGCGCTGCGCCGGCAGGAAGAGGCCTGGCAGCGCGCCGACGCCACCCGCGCGCCGCGCCCGGCCTACCTGGGCGACGACGTGGAGATCGTCGACAGCAGCCTGTCGCCGGACGCGCGGCACCTGCTGGTGGTCACCCGCCGCAAGGGCGCCGACGCGGGCCGCGAAGGGAAAATGCCGCTCTACGTCACCGAGTCCGGCTACGAGGAATTCGAGGACGTGCGCACCCGGGTGGGCCGCAACGACCCGTTGCCGCACGCGCTGTGGCTGGTGGACGCGCGCGAGGGCCGGGTGCGGCCGCTGGCGCTGGACGCGCTGCCGGGCATCGCCACCGACCCGCTGGCCGCGCTGCGCAAGGCCGCCGGCAAGGACCCGCTCAAGGGCCTGCGTCCGGTGCAGGCCGACGGCGCGGGCATCCGCTGGAGCGACGACGGCCGCCAGGCCGCGGTGATGCTGCGCGCGGTGGACAACAAGGACCGCTGGATCGCCGCGGTGGACCTGGAGCGGGCCGAACTGCGTAACCGCCACCGCCTCACCGACCCGGCCTGGATCAACTGGAACTTCAACGACTTCGGCTGGCTGCCGGACAACCGCACGCTGTGGCTGCTGTCGGAGGAGTCGGGCTGGTCGCACCTGTACACCCAGAGCGGCGACGGCCGCCCGCGCCCGCGCACCTCGGGCCGCTGGGAGGCCTCGGCCCCGGTGCCCACGCCCGACGGCCGCGGCTTCCTGTTCCTGTGCAACCGCGCCTGGCCCGGCGACTACGAGGTCTGCGCGCTGGACCTGGCCAGCGACCAGGTGCGCGAGGTCACCGCGCTGGACGGGGTGGAGGACTTCAGCCTCTCGCCGGACGGCACCCGCCTGCTGGTGCGCTACTCGGGCAGCTACCTGCCGCCGCAGCTGGCGGTGGTGCCGGTGGCCGGCGGCCAGGCGCGCGTGCTCACCGACACCCGCAGCGCTGCGTTCAAGGCGCGCGACTGGATCCGCCCGGAGTACGTGCAGGTCCCCAGCCGCCACGGCGCGGGCACCATCTGGGGCAAGTTCTACGGCCCCCGGCAGTACGAGCCGGGCCGGAAGTACCCGGTGGTGATGTTCGTGCACGGCGCCGGCTACCTTCAGAACGTGTCGGCGCGCTACCCCAACTACTTCCGCGAGCAGATGTTCCACCACCTGCTGGTGGAGCGCGGCTACGTGGTGCTGGACCTGGACTACCGCGCCAGCGAGGGCTACGGGCGCGACTGGCGCACCGCCATCTACCGCAACATGGGCCACCCCGAGCTGGAGGACTACCTCGACGGCCTGGAGTGGGTGGTCGCGCAGCGCCAGGGCGACCGCGACCGCGCCGGCATCTACGGCGGCAGCTACGGCGGTTTCATGACCTTCATGGCGCTGTTCCGCTCGCCCGGCACGTTCAAGGCCGGCGCCGCGCTGCGCCCGGTGGTGGACTGGACCCAGTACAACCACGAATACACGTCCAACATCCTCAACACGCCGGAGCTGGATCCGGAAGCCTACCGCCGCTCCTCGCCCATCGAGTACGCCGAGGGCCTGCAGGACGCGCTGCTGATCGCGCACGGCATGATGGACGACAACGTGTTCTTCCGCGACTCGGTGGTGCTCACGCAGAAGCTGATCGAGCTGCGCAAGGACGACTGGGAGCTGGCCGCCTACCCGCTGGAGCGGCACGGCTACGTGCGCGCCGACTCCTGGCTGGACCAGTACAAGCGCGTGCTGCGCCTGTTCGAGCGCAACCTGGAATGAGCCGGGACACGGCCGCGCCCGTCCGCACCGTGGCCGCGGTGATCCGCGACGACGCCGGGCGCGTGCTGCTGGTGCGCAAGCACGGCTCGGACACGTTCATCCAGCCCGGCGGCAAGCGCGAGCCGGGCGAGGCGCCGCTGGCCACCCTGGCGCGCGAGCTGGCCGAGGAGCTGGGCGTGCGGCTGTGCGCGGACGACGCGCAGGCGCTGGGCGAGTTCGAGGACGCGGCGGTCAACGAGCCCGGCCGCCGCGTGCGCGCGCTGGCCTACCTGGTGGCGGTGGCCGGCACGCCCGCGCCGCAGGCCGAGATCGCCGAGCTGGCCTGGGTGCCGCCGCGGCCGCCGTTCCCGGTGCCGGTGGCGCCGCTGAGCGCGCGGCACATCCTGCCGGCGCTGGAGCGGCCGGGGTGACGGTCGCGGCGCGGCACAATGCGCACGCCCGCCAGGAGACGCCCATGACCGCGCCGCCCCCGCTCCGCACCGGCTTCGTCACCGTGATGGCCCGCATCTGCCTGGTGCTGGCCGGGCTGGGCGTGGCCTGGGCGCTGGCGCAGGGCGTGCTGGGCCTGCTGCTGCCCGACGCGGTGGTGGCCGACCTGGCGGCGCGGCAGGCGCTGCCGCCGGCGCTGGTGGCGCTGCTGCGGCACCGCCATGCGCTGGCAGCCGTCCTGCTGCTCTCGTCGCTGGCGTGCCTGGCTGCATCCTGGGGCCTGCTGCGCCGGCGCGAGTGGGCGCGCCAGGCCTTCATCGTGCTGCTGGTGGCCGGCGCCGCCGTCAACTTCGCGGGGCTCGCCGCGGTCGACCACCTGTTCGACGCGCTGCAGGCGATGATCCCCGCCCCGCTGCTGCACGGGCCCGAGGGCCAACAGGCGCTGGCGCAGCTGCAGGCGAGCCGCCGCCTGGCCTTCCTCAGCAGCCTGGCCGGCGCGCTGGTGCTGGCCGTGCTGCACGGCTGGATCGCATGGAAGCTGTGCACGCCCGAGGTGCGCGCCGAGTTCCGCCGCCGCTGAGCCGGGCCGGTGCGGGCGCGCGGCTAGAATGCGCGCATGGAACCGAACTTCGACGCCGTACGCGACTACCTGGCCGGCCTGCAGGACCGGATCTGCGCCGCCATCGAGGCCGCCGACGGCCAGGCCCGCTTCGCCGAGGACCGGTGGACCCGCACACCCGAAGGCGGCGGCCACGCAGGCGGCGGCCGCACCCGGGTGCTGCGCGAGGGCGCGGTGTTCGAGCAGGCGGGCATCGGCTTTTCCGACGTCTCCGGCAGCCGCCTGCCGCCCTCGGCCAGCGCCGCGCGCCCCGAGCTGGCCGGCGCCTCGTGGCGCGCGGTGGGCGTGTCGCTGGTGTTCCACCCGCGCAACCCCTACCTGCCCACCACCCACGCCAACGTGCGCCACTTCCAGGCCCGCCGCGACGGCCAGACCGTGGCCTGGTGGTTCGGCGGCGGCTTCGACCTGACCCCGTTCTACCCGTTCGACGAGGACGTGGCGCACTGGCACCGCACCGCGCGCGACCTGTGCGCCCCGTTCGGCCCGCAGCGCTACGCCGAGCACAAGCGCTGGTGCGACGAGTACTTCTTCCTGCGCCACCGCAACGAGACCCGCGGCGTGGGCGGGCTGTTCTTCGACGACCTGCACGGCGACTTCGAGCGCGAATTCGCCTACCTGCGCGCGGTGGGCGACGGCTTCCTGGACGCCTACCTGCCGATCGTCGAGCGCCGCCGCGACACGCCCTGGGGCGAGCGCGAGCGCGAGTTCCAGCTCTACCGGCGCGGCCGCTACGTCGAGTTCAACCTGGTCTACGACCGCGGCACCCTGTTCGGGCTGCAGAGCGGCGGGCGCACCGAGTCCATCCTCATGAGCCTGCCGCCGCGCGTGCGCTGGGAATACGGCTGGCAGCCCGAGCCCGGCAGCGCGGAGGCGCGCCTGCAGGAGTACCTGGTGCCGCGCGACTGGGTCTGAGCGCCGGCGCGCGCCGGCGGGCGCGCAAATAAAAAGCCCCGCCGACCAGGGGGAGGTCAGCGGGGCCGGGGAACGGTGGCTTGGGGAGGAGCCCCGTTCCGGTCAGATCTGCTCCAGGGGAAGGGAGAGATCCATCGACAGGCGTTGCACCTGTCGAGGGCTATATCACCATTCCCAACATGGATGGATCGTGAAGATCGCGGTTAAAAAAACCTTGGATTTAGCACGGATTCATTCCGGCATTGTGGAACGCCATGTAACAGCCAACGCGCCCCACGGAAGTGCCTGATCCGCCTCAGTGCGCTTCGTCCCAGTTGGCGCCCACGCCGCTTTCCACCACCAGTGGGACGCTCAGTTGCGCAGCCGCCGACATGCGCCGCCGCACCTCCTCCACCAGGGTCGGCACGAAGGCCTCGTCGGCCTCGAACACCAGCTCGTCGTGCACCTGCAGGATCATCAGCGCGCGCGCGCGGTGCGCGGCCAGCCACGCGTCCACGTCGATCATCGCCCGCTTGATGATGTCCGCCGCGGTGCCCTGCATGGGCGCGTTGATCGCCGCGCGCTCGGCGCCGGCGCGCTGGGCCTGGTTGCCGGCGCGGATGTACTCCAGGTACAGCCGGCGGCCGAACGCGGTCTCGACGTAGCCGCGCTCGCGCGCCTGCTCGCGGGTGCGCTCCATGTAGTCGCGCACGCCCGGGTAGCGGCTGAAGTACAGGGCGATGTAGTCCTGCGCCTCGCCGCGGCCGATGCCCAGTTGCCGGGCCAGGCCGAAGGCGCTCATGCCGTACATCAGGCCGAAGTTGATCGCCTTGGCCGCGCGGCGCTCGTTGCCGGTGACCTCGTCCAGCGGGCGGCCGAACACCTCGGCGGCGGTGGCACGGTGGATGTCGGCCTCGGACTCGAACGCGCGCAGCAGGCCCGGGTCCTGCGACAGATGGGCCATGATCCGCAGCTCGATCTGCGAGTAGTCGAACGCCACCAGGCGCCGCCCCGGCGGCGCCACGAAAGCGCGGCGGATGCGGCGCCCGTCCTCGGTGCGGATGGGGATGTTCTGCAGGTTGGGGTCGGAGGAGGACAGGCGCCCGGTGGCGGCGCCGGCCTGATGGTAGCTGGTGTGCACCCGGCCGGTCTCCGGGTTGACCATGTCCGGCAGCTTGTCGGTGTAGGTGCTGCGCAGCTTGGCCAGGGCGCGGTACTCCAGGATCACCCGCGGCAGCTCGTGCTGGTCGGCGATGGCCTCCAGCGCCTCCTCGTTGGTGCTCGGCTGGCCCTTGGGGGTTTTCACCAGCGCCGGCAGCTTCAGTTCCTCGAACAGCAGCGCGCAAAGCTGCTTGGGCGAGTCCAGGTTGAACGGGCGGCCGGCCAGCTCGGTGGCCTTCTGTTGCGCGGCGAGCATGCGCCGCGACAGGTCCGCGCTCTGCCGGCGCAGTTCCTCCACGTCCACGCGCACGCCGTTGGCCTCCACCCGCGCCAGCACCGGCACCAGCGGCATCTCGATGCCGCGGTAGACCGCCTCCAGCGCCGGCTCGGCGGCCAGCCCGGCCGACAGCGTCCGGTGCAGACGCAGGGTGATGTCGGCGTCCTCGGCGGCGTAGCGGGTGGCGTCCTCGACCGAACAGTGCGCGAACGGGATCTGCCTGGCGCCCTTGCCGCACACGTCCTCGTACTTGACCGTCTCGTAGCCCAGCCAGCGCCGCGCGAGGCTGTCCATGTCGTGGCGGGCGTTGCCCGAACTGAGCACGAAGCTCTCCAGCATGGTGTCGTCGGCATAGCCGGCCACCTCCACGCCGTGGCGGCGCAGCACGTGCAGGTCGTACTTGCCGTGCTGGCCCACCTTGGCCACGGCCGGGTCGGCCAGCACCGGGCCCAGCGCGGCCAGCACCTGCTCCAGCGGCAGCTGGCCCGGCGCACCCGGGTAGTCGTGGGCGACCGGCACGTACCAGGCCTCGCCCGGCTCGGCGCAGACGCTCAGCCCGACCAGGCGCGCGCGCATCGGGTCCAGGCTGTCGGTCTCGGTGTCGAAGGCGAAGCGGCCGGCCTCGCGCAGGCGCCGGGCCAGCGCGGCCAGCTGCGCCGGCTCGAGCACGGCCGCG
>DASRYN010000186.1:0-18519 GCA_035687185.1 Pseudoxanthomonas sp.
GCGGGCGGCAGCGCGTCGTCGAACGCGGCCAGCCGTTCGGGCGGGTATTCGCGGGTGCGCAGCACGGTCCAGCCGATGGCCAGGAACAGCACCGCCCCGCCCAGGTAGAAGGCGTAGCGCACCGTGTCCGGCACCTCGCCCGGTCCGGCGGTGTTGGCCACGCCGGCTCGCGCCAGCAGCCACGGCAGCATGCTCGCCACCACCGCGCCCACGCCGATGAAGAAGCTCTGCATGGCATAGCCGGTGGGCCGCTGCGCGTGCGGCAACTGGTCGCCGACGAAGGCGCGGAACGGCTCCATCGAGATGTTGATCGAGGCGTCCAGGATCCACAGCGTGCCCGCCGCGATCCACAGCGTGGGCGAGTTGGGCATGACGAACAGCGCCAGCGTGGCCAGCACCGCGCCGGCGAGGAAATACGGACGCCGCCGCCCGAGCCGGGTCCAGGTGCGGTCCGACAGGTAGCCGACCACCGGCTGCACCAGCAGCCCGGTCAGCGGCGCGGCGATCCACAACCCCGGCACCTGGTCCATGTCCGCGCCCAGGGTCTGGAAGATGCGGCTGACGTTGGCGTTCTGCAGGGCGAACCCGAACTGGATGCCCAGGAAGCCGAAGCACATGTTCCAGATCTGCCAGAACGACAGACGCGGTTTGCGTTCCATCAGACGGTTCCCCCCTCCGGGAATCACGATGCGGTGCGCGCCGTCGGCGCGCCCGGGCATGGTAGAGGCCGGGCGCGGGGGCCGCACGGCGGTGCATACGTATTCATCGCCGCGCACCGGGGCCGGAAGGCGCCGTGCGTGGAATAGTGGCAGCGCGCGTCTCGGCGCGCGACGAACGCATGCCAGCGACCTCCGGGAGGGAAGCGAATGGGACACCGCACGCCGGGCCTGACCCGGTGCATCCTCGCGCGCGCCGCGCGTCGCGCCTGGCTGGCCGCCTGCCTGCCGCTGGCGGCCTGGGCGCAGCCGGCCGGATTGCCGCCCGCCGCCTGCGATGCCGGCCACGCCACCGTGCTCGCGCCCGATCCGCACGGGCCCGCCGAAGCGCGCGCGGTCTGGCTGGACCGGCGCACGCTGCGCTGGCCGGGCGCCGATCCGGCGCAGCGGTACCGGCTGTACCACGCCGCCCGCGGCGGCATCCACGCCGAAGCCGGCAACGCGGTGCGCGGCGCGGACGGTTCCCACGCGCTGCACGCGGCCGCCGTGCCGGCCGGCGCGCGGCAACGGTTCCCGCACGTGGGACCGGGCGCGACGCTGGCCGTGGACCTGGGCGACGACGCCCTGCGCGACCTGCACCGCCAGGCCCTGGTGCTGGTGCAGGAAGACGCGCGCGGCCGCGTGCGCGAGGCCACCGCGTTGCAGCACCCCGGCGCGCTGGACGACCTCTACGCCGCCGCGGCCGAGGCGCCCGGCCTGGGCGCCCGTCCGTCCCCGGGCGGTACCGCGTTCGGACTGTGGGCGCCGACCGCGCAGGCGGTGTCCGTCTGCCTCCACCGCGACGATGCGGGGCCGGCCATCCGGCGCGTGCCGCTGCGGGCGGACCCGGCCACCGGCATCTGGTCGGTCACCCTGCCCGGCGACCTGCGCGGGCACTACTACACCTTCCTGGTGGACGTGCACGCGCGCGGCACCGGCCTGGTCCGCAACCGCGTCACCGATCCGTACTCGGTGAGCCTGGGCGCGGACTCGCGCCGCAGCTACGTCGCCGACCTGGACGATCCGGCGCTGCAGCCGCCCGGCTGGGCCACCGCACCGCGCCCGGCGCCACTGGCGGCGCAGACCGACATGGCCATCTACGAGCTGCACGTGCGCGATTTCTCCATCGGCGACCCGACCGTGGACGCCGCAAGGCGCGGCAGGTACCTGGCCTTCGGCGACCCCGGCGGCGCCGGCGTGGCCCACCTGCGCGCGCTGGCCGAGGCCGGGCTCACCGACGTGCACCTGTTGCCGGTGTACGACTTCGCCAGCGTGCCCGAACGCGGCTGCCTCGCCCCGGAAGTGCCGCAGGCCGCGCCCGACAGTACGGCGCAGCAGGCGGCGGTGACCGCGGCGGCCGCGCGCGACTGCTTCAACTGGGGCTACGACCCCTACCACTTCAACGCGCCCGAGGGCAGCTACGCCAGCGACCCGGCCGACGGCGCCGCGCGCGTGCGCGAGTTCCGCGCCATGGTGATGGCGCTGCATGCCATGGGCCTGCGCGTGGGCATGGACGTGGTCTACAACCATACCTACGCATCCGGGCAGGACGCGGCCTCGGTGCTGGACCGCATCGTCCCCGGCTACTACCACCGGCTGGACGCGGCCGGGCGGGTGGAGCGCAGCACCTGCTGCGAGAACACCGCCACCGAGCACGCGATGATGGCGCGGCTGATGATCGACTCGGCCGAACTGTGGGTGCGCCACTACCGGATCGACTCCTTCCGCTTCGACCTCATGGGCCACCAGCCGCGCGCGGCGATGGAGGCGCTGCAGCGCCGGGTCGACGCCGCCGCCGGCCGCCGCGTGCAGCTGATCGGCGAGGGCTGGAACTTCGGCGAGGTGGCCGACGGCGCCCGCTTCGTGCAGGCTTCGCAGCTGTCGCTGGCCGGCTCGGGCATCGGCACCTTCAGCGACCGCGCGCGCGATGCGCTGCGCGGCGGCGGTGCCGGCGACCGCGGCGCCGCCAGGGCCGCGCGCCAGGGCTACCTCAACGGCCTGGGCTACGACCCCAACGAATCGGCCGACCCGGCCTCCGGCCGCACCGGGCTGCTGCGCGCGGCCGACCTGGTGCGCGCGGGCCTGGCCGGCACCCTGCGCGACTACCGCATGGCCACGCACGACGGCCGTACCGTGCCGCTGTCGGCGATCGACTACAACGGCCAGCCGGCCGGCTACGCCGCCTCGCCCGCGGAGGTGGTCAACTACGTCGAGAACCACGACAACGAAACCCTGTTCGACCTCAATGCCTGGAAGCTTCCGCGCGCCACCACGGCCGGGGACCGCGCGCGGGTGCAGGTGCTGGGCCTGGCCTTCACCGCCTTCAGCCAGGGCGTGGCCTACTTCCATGCCGGCGTGGACACCCTGCGCTCCAAGTCCATGGACCGCAACAGCTACGACTCCGGCGACTGGTTCAACCGCCTGGACTGGAGCTACCGCGACAACCATTTCGGCACCGGCCTGCCGCCCGCGCCGGGCAACGGGGAGGACTGGCCCTGGATCGCCCCGCGGCTGGCCGACCCGTCGATCCGCCCGGCGCCGGCGCACATCGCCTTCGCCCGCGACGCGATGCGCGATTTGCTGCGCATCCGCGCCAGCAGCTCCCTGTTCCGCCTGCGCACGGCCGCCGACGTGGGCGCCCGCCTGCGCTTCCCCAACAGCGGGCCGGGGCAGAACCCGCGGGTGATCGCCGGCCATCTCGACGGGGAGGGCCATCCCGGCGCGCGCTTCCGCCAGGTGCTGTACCTGCTCAACGTCTCGCCCCGGGCCGAGGTGCTGGAACTGCCTTCCGAGCGCGGCAAGCGCTACGCGCTCCACCCCGTCCACCTCGACCCCGCCGCCGCGGATGCGCGCCCGCGCACGCAGGCCCGCTTCGACGCCGCCCGCGGCCGCTTCACCGTGCCGCCCCGCACCGCCCTCGTCTACGTCCTGGAGTGAGACCGCCATGCCACACCGCACCGGCCATCCCCACCCGACCGCCCCGCACGGGACGCGCCGCCGTCCCGCGCTGGCGATCTCCGCGCTCGCCGTGCTGCTGGGTTGGGCGGCCGCCCTGCCCGCCGCCGCGGAGACCCTGGCCCGCATCGCCTCGCCCGGCGAGGTGCTGGTCGTGACCCTGGAATCGCAGCACGAGAACCGGCTGGCCTACCGCGTCGAGCGCAACGGCCGCCCCGTGATCGCGCCGTCGCGGCTGGGCTTCCTGCTCGGCGACGGCCGCCTGGAACGCAACCTGATGTTGGTCGGCCAGTCGCGGCGCAGCTTCGACGAAACCTGGGAGCAGCCCTGGGGCGAGCGCCGGCTGACCCGCAACCGCTACAACGAACTGCGCGCCCGCTTCGCCGAGAAGCCGGCCGATGCGCGCCATCCCGGCCGCCGGTTCGACGTGGTGTTCCGCGTGTACGACGACGGCGTGGGCTTCCGCTACGAGTTCCCCGACCGGCCCGGCGCGGACGAGGTGCGGATCCGCGCCGAGCTGACCGAGTTCGCCCTGGCGCGCCCGGCCACCGCCTGGTGGATCCCCGCGTTCGAGTGGAACCGCGAGGAATACCTGTACCGGCGCACGCCGCTGCGCGAGATCGGCACCGCGCAGACGCCGCTGACGCTGCGCACGGACGACGGCCTGCACGTCTCGATCCACGAAGCCGCGCTGGTGGACTACGCCGGCATGAACCTGGCCCGCGGCGACGGCGACGTGCTGCGCGCGGCGCTGACGCCCGGCAGCGGGGATGCCGCCGTGGTGCGCGCCACGCCCTTCTCCACGCCGTGGCGCACCATCCAGGTGGGCGAGCGCGCCGGCGACCTGGTCGAGTCCAGCCTGCTCCTCAACCTCAACGAACCCAACGCCATCGGCGACGTGGGCTGGTTCGTGCCGTCCAAGTACGTGGGCGTGTGGTGGTCGCTGCACCTGGAGAAGGAGACCTGGGGCACCGGGCCCAGGCATGGCGCCACCACCGCCAACACCCGGCGCTACATCGACTTCGCCGCGGCCAACGGCTTCCGCGGGGTGCTGGTCGAGGGCTGGAACCCGGGCTGGGACGGCAACTGGTTCGCCAACGGCTGGGGCTTCGACTTCACCCGCTCCACCCCGGACTTCGACCTGCCCGGGCTGGCCGCCTACGCGCGCGAACGCGGCGTGCACCTGGTCGGCCACCACGAGACCGCCTGCGCGGTCAGCCACTACGAGCGCCAGCTGCCCGCGGCGCTGGACCTGTACGCGCGCCATGGCGTGGACGTGGTCAAGACCGGCTACGTCTGCGACGCCGGCGACATCCAGCGCCAGGACCGGCCCGGCGGCCCGGTGGTGCGCGAGTGGCACGAGGGCCAGTGGATGAGCAACCACCACCTGCGCGTGGTGCGCGAGGCGGCCGCACGCCGCATCGCGGTCAACCCGCACGAGCCGATCAAGGACACCGGCCTGCGCCGCACCTACCCGAACTGGGTCTCGCGCGAGGGCGCGCGCGGGATGGAATTCGCCGCATGGGCCGACCCGCCCAACCCGCCGGAGCACGAGGCCACGCTGGTGTTCACGCGCATGCTGGCCGGGCCGATGGACTACACGCCCGGCATCGTCAGCCTGGAAGGCCGCAACGGCCAGCGGCTGCGCAGCACCCTGGCCAAGCAGCTGGCGCTGTACGTGGTGCTGTACAGCCCGATCCAGATGGTGGCCGACCTGCCCGAGCACTACGCGCGGCAACCGGAGGCGCTCCGGTTCATCCGCGACGTGGCGGTGGACTGGGAGGAGAGCCGCGTGATCCACGGCGAGGTCGGCGAGTACGCGACCCTGGCGCGCAAGGCACGCGGCAGCGGCGAATGGTTCCTCGGCAGCGTGGGCGACGACCGCCCGCGCGTGCTGCAGGCGCCGCTGGCCTTCCTCGAGCCCGGCCGCCGCTACCGCGCCGAGATCTACCGCGATGGCGAGGGCGCGGACTGGGAGACCCGCCCGTTCGCCTTCGTGCGCGAGGTCCGCGAGGTCACCCGCGAGGACACGCTGGAACTGCGCCTGGGCCGCGGCGGCGGCCAGGCGATCCGCTTCGTGCCGCTCTGAGGTCCGCCGCACCCGGCCTTCCGTCGATGCAGCGGTCGGGCCGGCGGCTGCGGCGACGCCTCCGGCACCGGATCGCGTTTCCTCCGGGGGCCGCGCACCGGCGCTGCCGGCGCCGGATGCGCCGACGCCGCTCAGGGCAGCACGATCATCATCGCATCCATCACCTTCGGCGCGTCCGGCCGGCCGCCGCCGAAGGTATGTCCGCCCGGTTCCGGCCCCAGCGCGCGGTAGCCGCCGTCGTAATCCCAGGTGGTGACGTACAGCCGCGCGCCCGAGAGCGACGGCGGCCGCCCGATGGCGTAGGCCGGCAGCAGCAGGCGCAGGCGGCCGGCGGCACGGTCCACCTCCAGGCGCGCGGCCGCCGGTGCCGGCGTGCCCTCGTGCCCGGCGCCCGCGCCTTCGCTGGCGAACAGGGCGTTGCTCCAGCCGCCGGCGCGCAGGCGGTAGTGCCAGCGCATGCCGTCCGGCAGCGACGCGTCCTGCAGCGGCATCGCGCTGGCGCCGCCGGCACGCCCGGGCAGTTCCAGGAACGCGGTGACCAGCAGGTGGTCGAAGCCGTTGGGCGGGTTCCAGTCGGCGACCAGGTCGCGCAGCCGCAGGTCGATGCGCAGCGAGCCGCCGGAGGCGGCCACCTCGGCGCCCAGCAGGTCCAGGACGCGGCGGCCCTGCCAGCTGGCCTCGGTGGGGTAGCGGTAGCGGCCGTGCGGACCGCGGTCGTCGCCGGCCGGATCGGCCACCTTCGCCAGCGTCCGCCACTGCCGCTGCACGCGGAACCGCAATGGCGTCGAAGCCTGCCCGCGCTCGGGCGACCACGCCACCAGCACGTGCTCCGGCGCCGGATCGACCAGGCTCGCCGTATCCACCACCGCATGCCAGCGGCCGTCGGCGGCGACGGCCACTTCGGTGGCGTTCTCCAGGTCGCCGTCCAGCACCAGTTGCAGGCGCGGGAAGCCGGGCGCGGTGCCGGACACCGGCAGGTCGCCCTCCACGCGGGCCGGCACCGGGTCCGGCACGATGGCCGGTTCGCTGCGTGCGGCCGGTACCGCCGCGCCGGGCTGCGCCGCCCACACCAGGCCGGCGCGCGGCGGCAGCACCAGGCCGATGCGGCGCCGCGCGTCCACCACCAGCGGCGGCGCCTGGCCGTCGATGGCGAACAGCGGCACCAGCCGCGTGCCCGGTGCCAGCCCGGTGTCCACGTCGGCCAGCAGCACCGGGCGGTCGGACGAATTGAACGCCACCAGTGCGCTGCGGCCTTCGTGGTCCACGCGCCAGGCCAGCCCGCCGGCCGCGGCCTGGCTGGAAGCCAGCACCGTGGGCACGCCGCGCGAGAACAGGCGGTCGCCGCGGCGCAGGGCGATGGCGCGCTGCAGGTAGCGGTACAGCGGCGCGCCGGGATCGAAGCGGTCGCGCCCGCCGCTGCCGTGGCCGCCGGCGAACATCGCCTGGCGCTGGACGGCAAAGCCCTGTTCGGTGCCGTAGTAGATCGTCGGGATGCCCGGCAGGGTCATGATCGCCAGCAGCGCCTGCTTCAGCCCCGCCTCGCTGCCGCCGGCCAGGAAGCGGTCCACGTCGTGGTTGTCGACGAAGGTGGGCATCAGGTGCGGCCGGGCGTGCACGCGCATCGTGCTGGCGATGCGGTGGGCCAGCTCGGCGGTGGGGCGGCCGCGGCCGAACACGTCGCCGAGCGTGCCGTACAGCGGGAAGTTGATCATGCCCGGCAGCAGGTCCCTGCCCTGCGCGTCGCGCGCGTAACCCTCGATCCTGAGCGCGCCCGCCTCGCCATAGGCCGGGTCCACGGCAAAGCCCTCGCCGAACACGTGGAAGGCCGGCCGCCCGGCGCGCCGGGCGGCCTCGAGGATGCCCGGGGCCTGCGGGTCGTCGGCGTGGAGGAAGTCGCGGAAGTCCTCCTGCGGCACGTAGAACGCGGTGTCGATCCGGAACGCGTCCACCCCGACGCGTGCGATCCACTGGCCGTACGTGCGCCGCAGCGCGCGCCGCACCTCGGGGTTGCCGGTGTCCAGGTCGTCCAGCCCGGCCAGCTGGAAGGCGGTCTCCTGCTGGCGGTCGCCGAAGTCGGCGATGTCCGGCGTCCAGTGGTAGATGCCGGCCCGGCGGTCGCCCCGCGAGCGGGCGTCGTTGCGGTCGAACGGCGGCTGCGACGGCGCCAGGCGGCCGCGGCTGTCGGCATGGCGCCGGAAGCCGCGCGCAGGCGCGTCCGCCCGCCACTCGCCGGCGCGGTAGTGGAAGAAGTCGGCGGTGTGGTTCACCACGATGTCCTGCACCAGCAGCATGCCGCAGGCATGCAGCGCGTCGGCCAGGGCCCGGTAGTCGTCGAGGCTGCCGTAATGCGCGTCCACCGCGGAGAAGTCCTCGGCCCAGTAGCCGTGGTAGCCGCCATAGCCCACGCGCGGGTTCCACCACTGGTTGGCCACCGGCGGCGTGATCCACAGCGCGGTGGCGCCCAGGCCGCGCACGTAGTCCAGCCGCCGCCGCAGGCCGCGCAGGTCGCCGCCGCTCCAGCGCGCGTTGTCGTCCGGCGCGTACTCGCCCGCGCCCTGGTCGTTGTTGGACGGGTCGCCATCGTCGAAGCGGTCGATCATGGCGAAGTAGATCACCTGGTCGCGCCAGTCCGGCGCGTCCGCCGCGGGCGCCTGCCCCGCGCAGGCCGCATGGGCCAGGGCCGGGGCCATGCCCAGCACGGCGATGCAACAGGCGCGGAACAGGCCGCGCGCTCCGTTCGGTTCCATCTCCCCTCCTGCGCCGTCCGCGGATCGCGTGGCGGGCGGAGTATCGGCCGCGGCGGGACCGGCGCGGCGGCGCAGGGCGATGAATACGTATGCAGGTGCGTTCGCGCGCCGGGGGCCGCGACTACCATAGCCCCGCGCCGGGACGCCGGTCCCGGCGACACTCCAACCGGTTCCCCGTATGTCCGAATCTCCCTGGTGGCGCGGTGCCGTCATCTACCAGATCTATCCGCGCAGCTTCCTGGACGCCAGCGGCGACGGCGTGGGCGACCTGCCCGGCATCATCGAGCGGCTGGACTACGTGGCCAGCCTGGGCGTGGACGCCATCTGGATCTCGCCGTTCTTCAGGTCGCCGATGGCCGACTTCGGCTACGACATCGCCGACTACCGCGACGTGGACCCGCTGTTCGGCACGCTGGACGACTTCGACCGGCTGCTGGACAAGGCGCACCGCCTCGGCCTGAAGGTGATGATCGACCAGGTGCTCAGCCACACCTCGGTCGAGCACGCCTGGTTCCGGGAGAGCCGCGAGAGCCGCGACAACCCCCGCGCCGACTGGTACGTGTGGGCCGACCCGAAGGAGGACGGCACGCCGCCCAACAACTGGATGTCGCTGTTCGGCGGCGTGGCCTGGCGATGGGAACCGCGCCGCGAGCAGTACTACCTGCACAATTTCCTGGCCTCGCAACCGGACTTGAACTTCCACAACCCGGACGTGCGCGCCGCGGTGCTGGACAACGTCGAATTCTGGCTGCGGCGCGGCGTGGACGGGCTGCGCCTGGACGCGATCAACTTCTGCTTCCACGACAGGCTGCTGCGCGACAACCCGCCCAAGCCCAAGGCCGAGCGCACCGGGCGCGGCTTCAGCCCGGACAACCCCTACGCCTACCAGTACCACTGGCACAACAACACCCAGCCGGAGAACCTGGGCTTCCTCGAGGAACTGCGCGCGCTGCTGGACCGCTACCCGGGGACGGTGGCGCTGGGCGAGATCTCCTCGGAGGACTCGCTGGCCACCACCGCCGAGTACACCGCCGCCGGGCGCCTGCACATGGGCTACAGCTTCGAGCTGCTGGTCGACGACTTCAGCGCCGCCTACATCCGCGGCACGGTGTCGCGGCTGGAGGCGGCGATGACCGAGGGCTGGCCGTGCTGGGCCATCTCCAACCACGACGTGCGCCGCGCGGTCAGCCGCTGGGGCGGAGCCGACCCGTCGCCGCAGCTGGCGCGCATGCTGGTGGCGATGGTCTGCTCGCTGCGCGGCTCGGTGTGCCTCTACCAGGGCGAGGAACTGGGCCTGCCCGAGGCCGAGGTCCCGTTCGAGGCGCTGCAGGACCCCTACGGCATCGCCTTCTGGCCCAACTTCAAGGGCCGCGATGGCTGCCGCACGCCGATGCCGTGGACCGCCGCGGCCGACGCCGGATTCAGTGCCGCCCGTCCCTGGCTGCCGGTGCCCGACTCGCACCGCGCGCTGGCGGTGGAACGCCAGGAAGCGGACCCCGGCTCGGTGCTGCACGCCTTCCGCGCCTTCATGCGCTGGCGCCGCACGCAACCGGCGCTGGTGCACGGCGACATCGCCTTCCTGGACGCCGGCGAGCCGGTGCTGGCCTTCGTGCGCCAGGCCGGGGGGCAGCGCCTGCTGGCCGCGTTCAACCTGTCCGGCGCGCCGGCCGCGTTCGCGCTGCCGGCCGGGGCGTGGACGCTGCTGGAAGGCCACGGCATGCCGGGCGCCGCGGTGGAGGGCGCTCGCGCCACGCTGCCGGCCCACGGCGTGCTGTTCGCGCAGATGCGCTGAGCCGGCGTGCCCGGCCTCAGCCGCCCAGGCGGCTGCCGCCGTTGACGTGCAGGACCTGGCCGGTGACGTAGCTGCCGTCGTCGCTGGCCAGGTACACGTAGGCCGGGGCCACTTCCGCCGGCTGGCCCGGCCGCTTCATCAGCGTGTCCGAGCCGAACTCGGCCACCTTGTCGGCGTCGAACGAGGCCGGGATCAGCGGCGTCCAGATCGGCCCCGGCGCCACCGCGTTGACCCGGATCCCGCGCTCGGCCAGCGACTGCGCCAGCGAGAAGGTCATGGCGTGGATGGCGCCCTTGGTGGCGGCGTAGTCCAGCAGGGTGGCGTGGCCGCGCACGCCGGTGATCGAGCCGGTGTTGATGATGCACGCGCCCTGCCCCAGGTGCGGCAGCGCGGCGTCGACCAGGTAGAAGAACGAGAACAGGTTGTTCTCGAAGGTGTCGCGCAGGCGCTGCGGCGCCAGCTCCTCCGGCGCGTCGACCTCGTACTGGCGGGCGTGGTTGTTGACCAGCACGTCGAGCCGGCCGTAGCGGTCCATCACCTTCTGCACCAGCCGCGCGCAGCGCTGCGGGGTGCGCAGGTCGATGCGCACGGCCAGGCACTCGCCGCCGGCCTCCTCGACCATCCCGACGGTGCGGCGGGCGTCCTCTTCCTCGTCCGGGGAAAGGTAGGCGATGGCCACCCTTGCGCCTTCCAGCGCGAAATTCACCGCCACCGCCTGGCCGATGCCGCTGTCGCCGCCGGTGACCAGCGCCACCTTGCCCTGCAGCCGGCCGCTGCCGCGGTAGCCCTCGCGCACCACCACCGGCTGCGGCCGCATCTGCGACTGCACGCCGGGCTGCCGCCGCTGCTTCTGCGGCGGGTTGACCTTCTTCTTCGCCTTGCCGGCCATGACGCTCCTCCGCTGGAATCCTGCCGCGAGGCTAGGCGCGCGCGCGTGGCCCCCGCGCGAAGGCCGCCGGACACCGCCTTCGCGGCCGTTTCACCGCACCGCCGGCAGCGTGGCGCCACCTTTCCCCGGAGCGCCCGCATGGGGCCGAGCCAGAGCATCGCCGCGCGTACCGTCCTGACCCTCTGCGCCAGCGGCCAGCGCCGCGAAGGCCACGAATGCGCCACCCAGGAATGGGTGGCGCGCAGGCTCGCCGGGCTGCTGGGCTGGCGCTACGGCGGCGAGTTCGACCCCGACCGCCCACCCGCGGGCGCGTGCTACTTCGTCCCCGACGAGACCCTCACCGGGGCGCAGGCGCGGCGCCTGGGCATCGCCGGCGAGGGCGATCTGTTCGGCGGCGTGGTGCCGCACGCCTTCGTCGCCAGCAAGGTGATCACCCACCCGCTGCCGGCCGCCGGCGCCGCCGCGCCGGCCGGCTGGCAGGAGGCGATGGCCGCGCACCTGCACGACGCGGTGCTCCCGGGCTTCAGCGTGTTCGACCCCGCCGCGGTGGAGGCCGCAGGCCGCGCGCTGCTGGCGCTCGGCGGCCCCATCCGGCTCAAGCCGGCGCAGGCACGCGGCGGCCACGGGCAGCGCCGCGTCGCCGACCCGGACGCACTGCAGGCCGCCGCGGCCTCACTGGACCCGGAATGCGTCCGTCGCCACGGCCTGGTGCTGGAACAGGACCTGGCGCGGGCCACCACCTGCTCGGTGGGCGAAGTGCGGGTGGCGGGGCTGCGCCTGTCCTACCTGGGCACCCAGCGCCAGGTCGCCGACCGCGACGGCGTGGAGGTGTACGGCGGCTCGACCCTGCGCGTGGTCGCCGGCGGGCCGGAAGCGCTGGAGCCGCTGGCGCGCGACGACGCCGAGCTGGAGGCGCTGCGCCACGCCCGCCGCTACGACGCCGCGGTGCAGGCGGCCTACCCCGGCTTCTTCGCCTCGCGCCGCAACTACGACGTGATCGTGGGCACCGACGCGTCCGGCCGCCGCCGTTGCGGCGTGCTGGAGCAGTCGTGGCGGCTGGGCGGGGCCTCGCCGGCGGAGATCGTCGCCCTGGCCGCGTTCCTGCGGCCGGACGCGGCGGAGGTGCTGGAAGTTTCGTGCCACGAGTCGCACGATCCCGTCCATGCGCCGCCCGACGGCGCCGAGGTCCATTACCGGGACGCCTCGGCGCCGCGCGGCCCGGTGCTCAAGTACGCCATCGTGGAAGCCGCCATTGGAAATCCGGATTAACCCGGTCGAGATCGCCGTCGAACGCGACCACGTCTCAGGCACGCTGCTCTCGCCCGCCACGGCGCTGCCGGGCGTGCTCTTCGTCCACGGCTGGGGCGGCAGCCAGGAGCACGACCTCGGCCGCGCGCGGCTGGCCGCCGGCCTGGGCTGCGTGTGCCTGACCTTCGACCTGCGCGGGCACGAGCGCAACGCCGCGCAGTGGGAAACGGTGAGCCGGCCGCAGAACCTGGCCGACCTGGTCGCCGCCTACGACTGGTTCGTCGCGCGGCCCGACGTGGACCCATCGTCCATCGCGGTGGTGGGCATCAGCTACGGCGGCTACCTGGCCAGCCTGCTGACCGCGCTGCGGCCGGTGCGCTGGCTGGCGCTGCGCTCGCCCGCGCTCTACAAGGACGAAGGCTGGGAGCTGCCCAAGCGCCGCCTGCACGAGGACCCGGACCTGCACGCGTTCCGCCGGCGCCCGGTGGCCTGGCACGAGAACCGCGCGCTGCGCGCCTGCCGCGATTTCACCGGCGACGTGCTGCTGGTGGAGGCAGAGCACGACCAGACCGTGCCGCACACGGTGGGCGAGAACTACGCGGCCGCCTTCTCCCGCGCCGGCTCGCTGACCAAGCGCCGCATCGCCGGCGCCGACCACGCCTTCTCCGGCAAGCCGCAGCAGAAGGCCTACACCGACGTCCTGGTCGGCTGGCTCACCGAAATGGTGCGTGGCGCGCGCGAGCACGAGGCGGGCGAGCGGCTGGACGCGCGCAAGCGCGCCCGGCAGGCCGGCGGCGGGGGCTGAAACCGCCCGGCGCCGGCCGGGCCGCGGCGGTCTCCGTCCCGGCCGCGGTTTTCCGCACGTTTTCCCCGTTTTTCCTCTTGGCGGCGGCCCGCGCATGGCCTACATTCGCCATGCCGACGCCGTCGGTGAACCCAAAACCATCCAATCGAACGGAACAGGAAAGTTATGGCGAAGACCACCAAGAAGCCGGCCGCCAAGAAGGCCGCGCCGAAAGCGGCCAAGAAGGCCGCCGCTCCGAAGAAGGCCGCTCCCGCTGCCGGCAAGCCGCTGAAGGAAGTGCTGGGCAAGTCCGCCCTGATCAAGCACCTGGCCGAGACCAGCGGCGTGGTCGCCAAGGACGTCAAGGCCGTGCTCGCCTCGCTCGAGGACGCCGTCTCCGGTGCGATCAGCAAGAAGGGCGCGGGCAGCTTCACCCTGCCGGGCCTGTTCAAGGTCACCGCGGTCAAGGTGCCGGCCAAGCCGAAGCGCAAGGGCATCAATCCGTTCACCAAGGAAGAGCAGTGGTTCGCCGCCAAGCCGGCTTCGGTGAAGGTCAAGGTGCGTCCGCTGAAGAAGCTCAAGGACGCCGCGGCCTGATCCGCGCGACATCCGGTTTCCAGGGGGCGGCAGCGATGCCGCCCCTTTTTTTGTCCGGGGACCGGCAGCGCGCCGGGATGCGCGGGCGAGGCGCGGCGCCGGCGGACGCCGCAGCCGGCGACGCGCGGCGCCGGGCCCCGCTTTCGGTGCGTGTTGCGTGCGGCAACCTTTGGGGGTCGGATTCGCCACCGTCGACCCGCCGGCTGGAACGGTCCATCGTGGCCGCGGGGCTCCCGCGCGGCGTGCCGGGTACCTATCTTGGGTCCATCCCCACTCGCGTTCCTGCCATGACTTCCCCATCCCACCGCTACCGGGTGACGGTCACCCCGGTCGAGAAGGGCGGCCTCCCCTGCTCCGGCCGCTGCAGCATCGAGTTCGAACAGGCCAGCGACCAGGACTGGATGCGCCTGGTCGAAGGCAGCCAGCGCCTCCCGGGCCTGAGCGGCGACGAACGCACCGCGCTGGCCGTCGGCCTGCGCCTGCTCGACGGACTGGCGCGACGCCCGCGCTCGGGCGAGGACCCGCTGCGCGAACTGCGCGCGCCGCTGGCCGCGCTGCTGGCGCGGATGGCGCCCCGCGCCGCCGGCTGAGCCGCGCCGCGCTATGCTGCCCCCCGTCCACACGACGGGGTCCGCATGCGCCGGTGGTTGCCGATGCTCCTGGTCCTTTCCCTGGCGCACTGCTCGTGCCAGCGGGCGCCCGAGGCCGCGCAGGCCGGGCCTGCGGACACGCCTGCCGCACCGGCTGCGCAGCAGCCCCCGCCCGAGGGCGGCGGGGAGCCGGGAGCGGCCCCCGCAGCCGCCGCATCACGGCACGCGGCCGCCGCCGACGCGGTCTCCACCCTGCATGCCTACCTGGCGGCACTGCCGGGCGAACCGGCGCGCGCGGACGCGTTCTGGGCCGGCGGCCGGCCCGACGCACCCGCCGACGATGCCGTGCTTCGCCGGGTGGGCGACCTGCGCGCGATGCGCGTGGAAAACGGCCCGCCGCAGGCGCTGGACCGCGAGTGGCCGCCGCGCGCGTTCGAGATCCCGGTGCGGCTGCGCCTGGACGGCGACGGCCCGCGCCGCATCCACGGCTGGTACCGGCTGCGTGCGCGGGTCACCGGCGGCTGGGAGATCACCTCCGCCTCGCTGCAGCCCGAGCTGGACTGAAGCGCGGCTCAGCGCTTGGGCTGGAGCATGGTCCCGGTGCACGCGCGCGCGCCGCAGCGGCACGCCCAGATCTTCTTCAGCCGCGGCGTGTGCCGTTCGGCCAGGGTGATGCCGTAGTTGTAGGTCAGCTCCTCGCCCGGGGCGATGGCGCGGATGGCCTCGATGAAGACCCGGTCCCTGCGGCGGTCGTCGCCGTCGTGCTCGTGGATCACCGCCTCGCAGTTCGGGTCGCAGCTGTGGTTGATCCAGCGCGCGTCGTTGCCTTCGTAGTTGGCGTCGATCACCCAGTCGTCGTTGAGGGTGAACAGGAAGGTGTGGCCGCTCTCCACGTCGCCCGAGGTGTCCGCGTCCACTTCCTCGTGGCTGCGCCGCCGCCCCTTGTACTCGATGACCCGCTCGCCCTTGCGGATCGGCGCGACGGCGAACACGCCGTTGCCGTGGATGGGCGACTTCCGTGCGGCGATCTTGCGGGGCATGCGCGTTCCGTTGTGCGGGGGGAAGGGCGCGATTCTCGCCGATGCCGGCGCGCAGCCCAAGCCCGCCTCCTTGGCGCCGCCTTCACGCCGCGCCGCGGGCGCAACCCCCGCTGAAGCCGCCGGGAGGGCCGCTTGGCCCCCGCGCGCTTAAAGCGTACAATTTCGGTACGTTTTCAACCGGCATCCGCCATGCTCCGCGTCACCAAGCTGACCGACTACGCCACCGTGGTCCTGACCGTGCTCGCCGCGCGGCCGGGCCAGGTGCTGAGCGCGGCCGAACTGGCCGAGCACTCGGGCCTGGAACAGCCCACCGTGAGCAAGCTGCTCAAGCCGCTGGCCCAGGCCGGCCTGGTCGAGGGGCTGCGCGGCGTGCACGGCGGCTACCGCCTCAGCCGCGACGCCGGCCAGATCAGCCTGATCGAGATCGTCGAGGCCATGGAAGGGCCGCTGGCGATGACCGAATGCAGCCAGCACGACGGCAGCTGCGGCATCGCCCACCAGTGCGGCGTGCGCGCCAACTGGCGGCTGATCAACGACGTGGTCGCCGAGGCGCTGCGCGGCGTGACCCTCGCGCAGATGCTGCGCCCCCCTTCCCCTTCCGAGATGCGCCGGCGCGAGATCGCCGTGCGCGTCGCCAGTTGACCCCCGACAGGCAGCCGATGGCCACCGAAGTCACCCCCCCGCAGAACGCCGAGATCCTGGAGCGGCTTGGCCGCCGCTACGAGGCCGGCTTCGTCACCCCCATCGAGTCCGACTCGCTCCCGCCGGGCCTGGACGAGGACGTCGTCCGCGCGCTCTCCGCCAAGAAGGAGGAGCCGGAATGGATGACCGAATGGCGCCTGGCCGCCTACCGCCGCTGGCTGCAGATGCCGGTGCCGCAATGGGCCAAGCTGAACATCGCGCCGATCGACTTCCAGGCCATCAGCTACTACTCCGCGCCCAAGGGCCCGAAGTACAAGTCGCTGGACGAGGTGCCGCAGGAGCTGCTGGACACCTACGACAAGCTGGGCGTGCCGCTGCACGAGCGCGCGCGGCTGGCCGGGGTGGCGGTGGACGCGGTGTTCGACTCGGTCAGCGTGGGCACGACCTTCCGCAAGGAACTGGCCGAGAAGGGCATCGTCTTCTGCTCCATGTCCGAGGCCATCCGCGAGTACCCGGACCTGGTCCGCAGGTACCTGGGCAGCGTGGTCCCGCACGGCGACAACTACTTCGCCGCGCTCAACTCGGCGGTGTTCTCCGACGGCAGCTTCGTGTTCATCCCCAGGGGCGTGCGCTGCCCGATGGAGCTGTCCACCTACTTCCGCATCAACGCCGGCCACACCGGCCAGTTCGAGCGCACCCTGATCGTGGCCGAGGAAGGCAGCTACGTCTCCTACCTGGAGGGCTGCACCGCGCCGATGCGCGACGAGAACCAGCTGCACGCGGCCGTGGTCGAGCTGGTGGCGCTGGACGACGCCGAGATCAAGTACTCCACGGTGCAGAACTGGTACCCGGGCGACGAGGAAGGCCGCGGCGGCATCTACAACTTCGTGACCAAGCGCGCCGAGTGCCGCGGCGCGCGCAGCAAGGTGACCTGGACCCAGGTGGAGACCGGCTCGGCCATCACCTGGAAGTATCCCTCCTGCGTGCTGCTGGGCGATGACTCGGTCGGCGAGTTCCACTCGGTGGCGCTGACCCACCACCGCCAGCAGGCCGACACCGGCACCAAGATGATCCACGTCGGCAAACGCACCAAGAGCAAGATCGTCAGCAAGGGCATCAGCGCCGGCCGCGGGCAGAACACCTACCGCGGCCTGGTCAAGGTGGACCGCAACGCCGACGGCGCGCGCAACTACACCCAGTGCGACAGCCTGCTGATCGGCAAGCAGTGCGGCGCGCACACCTTCCCCTACATCGAGGTGCGCAACCCCGGCGCCACCGTCGAGCACGAGGCCACCACCTCCAAAATCAGCGAGGACCAGCTGTTCTACTGCCGCGCCCGCGGCATCTCCGAGGAGGACGCGGTGTCGATGATCGTCGACGGCTTCTGCAAGCAGGTCTTCCGCGAGCTGCCCATGGAGTTCGCGGTCGAGGCCAAGAAGCTGCTGGAAGTGTCGCTGGAAGGCTCGGTCGGCTGACGCCGCCGGCCCTCCCCCGGACCGCGCCGCCGCGGCGGCGCCCGCCCCGCTCCCACGAATTCCCCATCCGGATCCCCCAATCCATGCTCAAGATCGAAAACCTCCACGCCAGCGTCGCCGGCAAGGAAATCCTCAAGGGCCTGTCGCTGGAGCTGCGGCCCGGGCAGGTGCACGCCATCATGGGCCCCAACGGCGCCGGCAAGTCCACGCTGGGCAACATCCTGGCCGGCCGCGACGGCTACGAGGTCACCGCCGGCTCGGTCGAGTTCGAGGGCCGCGACCTGCTGGCGCTGGAGCCGGAGGAGCGCGCCGCCGCGGGCGTGTTCCTGGCCTTCCAGTACCCGGTCGAGATCGCGGGCGTGAACAACACCTACTTCCTGCGCGCGGCGCTCAACGCCCAGCGCAAGGCGCGCGGGCAGGAGGAACTGGACTCGATGCAGTTCCTCAAGCTGGTGCGCGAGAAGCTGGCCGTGCTGCACCTCAAGGACGAGCTGCTGCACCGCGGCGTCAACGAGGGCTTCTCCGGCGGCGAGAAGAAGCGCAACGAGATCTTCCAGCTGGCCGTGCTGGAGCCCAGGCTGGCGATCCTGGACGAGACCGACTCCGGCCTGGACATCGACGCCCTGCGCACCGTGGCCGAGGGCGTCAACGCGCTGCGCAGCGCCGACCGCGCGTTCCTGGTCATCACCCACTACCAGCGCCTGCTCGACTACATCAGGCCGGACGTGGTGCACGTGCTGGCCGACGGCCGCATCGTCCAGACCGGCGGCCCCGAGCTGGCGCTGGAGCTGGAGAAGCACGGCTACGCCTGGCTCGAGGGCCGCGTGCCGCCGGAGAAGGTGGCCGGATGAGCGCGCTGCTGGAATCCTTCGGCCAGGCCTTCGCCCGGGCGCGGGAAGCGTCGGGTGCGCTCGCCCCCGCCGCCCTGGCCGCTCGCCAGGCCGCGCTGGACGAACTGCTCCGCGACGGCCTGCCC
>DASRYN010000187.1:0-2079 GCA_035687185.1 Pseudoxanthomonas sp.
CCAGGCCCGGGTGGAGCCGAGCCGGTAGGTGTAGCCCCAGGTGTCCATGTCGGCCATCAGCCGCGTCGAGCCCACGCCGGGCAGGGCGTCGGCCAGCACGATCTGCAGATAGCAGGTGGCGTCCTCCTCGGCCACCGAGTCGGTGGCGTCGGTGTGCACGGCCGCGCGCCGTTCCGGGGGCAGCACGATCAGGTGGCAGGCCTCGTGCAGCATCGAATGCACGGGCGTGTCGGCGCGCACGTAGACGGTGTCGCCGATGATCCCGGCTTCCGGTTCGCCCCAGTAGCTGCCGGGGATCGGTGCGCCGTCCGCCACCGCGACCAGCCGCAGGCCGTGGCGGCCGAGCAGGGCGGCGGCATCGGGCAGCGCGATGTCGCGCAGGCGGAGGACGTCGGCGGCGTCGGGCGGTTGCATCGGGACTGGGGAGGCGTCGCGGGCCGGGCAGGCGGGCAGCGGCCGGGATGGGCGGCCGGGTGATGCGCCCGCGACGGAAGGGCGGGGGCCGGCCGGGTCAGCCCTGTCCGTCCGGGAGCGCCACCGAGATGTCGAGCACGTCGTGGTCGCCGTCCTTGATCACGTCGACCTTGACCGCGTCCACGTCCACGTTCACGTACTTCTTGATCACTTCCAGCAGCTCGCGCCGCAGCAGTGGCAGGTAGTCCGGCGCGCCGCGGCTGCTGCGTTCCTGCGCGATGATGATCTGCAGGCGGTTCTTGGCCGTCTCGGCGGTGTTCTTCTTGGCCTTGAGGAAGTCGAACAGGCCCATGCTCAACCTCCGAACAGCTTGCTGAAGAAGCCCTTCTTCTCCAGGGTGGTGAAGCGCATCGGCCGCTCCTCGCCGAGCAGGCGGGCGACGGCGTCGTCGTAGGCCTGGCCGGCCTCCGATTCGGCTTCCAGGATCACGGGCTCGCCCTTGTTGGAGGCGTTGAGCACGTCCGGCGACTCGGGGATCACGCCCAGCGCCTTCAGGCCCAGCACCTCCTCCACGTCGGCCACGCTCAGCATCTCGCCGCTGGCCACGCGGGCCGGGCTGTAGCGGGTGAGCAGCAGGTGCGCCGGCAGCGGCTGGCCGGATTCGGCGCGGCGGGTCTTGGAGTCCAGCAGGCCGATGATGCGGTCCGAGTCGCGCACCGAGGACACTTCCGGGTTGACCACGACCACCGCCTTGTCGGCGAAGTACATGGCCAGGAAGGCGCCCTTCTCGATGCCGGCCGGGGAGTCGCACACGATGTAGTCGAAGCCGTCGGCGGCCAGGTCCTTGAGCACCTTCTCCACGCCCTCGCGGGTCAGCGCGTCCTTGTCGCGCGTCTGCGAGGCGGCCAGCACGAACAGGTTGTCGAAGCGCTTGTCCTTGATCAGCGCCTGCTTGAGCGTGGCCTCGCCGTGGACGACGTTGACGAAGTCGTACACCACGCGCCGCTCGCAGCCCATGATCAGGTCGAGGTTGCGCAGGCCGACGTCGAAGTCGATCACCGCGACCTTGTGGCCGCGCCTGGCCAGGCCGATGGCGATGCTGGCGCTGGAAGTCGTCTTGCCGACGCCGCCCTTGCCGGAGGTGACTACGATGATTTCAGCCAATGGGGGATCTCCTTAGCAATGCGTGCGGTGGGTGCGCGCGCCCCGCGGCCGCGCCGCCGGCGCGCGCCGGGGTCATTCGAGGGCCGCCAGCCTGAGCTGGCCGTCGTCCAGCCAGACCTGCACGGCCTTGCCGCGCAGCTGGTCGGGGATATCGTCCAGCACCTTGTAGTGGCCGGCAATGGCCACCAGCTCGGCGTGGAATTCGCGGCAGAAGATCCGCGCGTCGGCGTTGCCCTGGGCGCCGGCCAGGGCACGGCCGCGCAGGGTGCCGTAGATGTGGATGGAGCCGTCGGCGATCACCTCGGCGCCGGCGCCCACCGTGGACAGCACGGTCAGGTCGCAGCCCTCGGCGTAGAGCTGCTGGCCGGAGCGGACCGGGGTCTTCTGCATGCGGCCGGGGGCGCGGGGCTTGTCGGCCGGACGCGGGGCCGGGGCGGCGTAGCGCGGCGGCGGGGCCGGCGCGGGGGCGGGCGCCGGTGCCGGTGCCGGCTCGGCGCGCTC
>DASRYN010000188.1:0-4781 GCA_035687185.1 Pseudoxanthomonas sp.
CCCGCCAGGAGACGCGCGAGTTCCTCGAGGACTACCTCGACCGCTTCGTGGAGTGGATCGACCGCCAGCGCGGGTAGCGCGTACCCGCCCTGGCGCCGGTGGCGCCCGCCGGCCAGCCCCTGGGCCGCCTTACTCCCCGCACCGGCCACGTCCGCCGGTCCCGCGCGCGCCCGTTGCCCGCCCGCCGGCGCCCGGTCGGATGCCGGCACGCTCGCCTGCCGCCCTGGCCGGCCGGGGCCGCCGCGACGCGGCTATACTGCACGGTCCGCCGGCTGTTGCCGGCCGGTGCCGCCTTTTGGAATCAACCACTTGGCGCGCATTTCGGATAAACAACCTCAAGCGGGTGGCGCCTCGGCGCGGCACCCGCCCGGGAATCGACCGCCGCATGCGCCTTTCCACGATCAAGCTGTCCGGTTTCAAGTCCTTCGTCGACCCGACCACGCTGCACCTGCCGACCAACATGACCGGCATCGTCGGTCCCAACGGCTGCGGCAAGTCGAACATCATCGACGCGGTGCGCTGGGTGATGGGCGAGAGCTCGGCCAGCCGGCTGCGCGGCGACTCGCTGACCGACGTGATCTTCTCCGGCAGCGCCGCGCGCAAGCCGGTCAGCCAGGCCACGGTCGAGCTGATCTTCGACAACTCCGACCACACCATCTCCGGCGAGTACGCCGCGTTCAACGAGATCTCGGTCAAGCGCACCGTCAGCCGCGACGGGCAGAGCAGCTACTACCTCAACGGCACCAAGTGCCGCCGCCGCGACATCACCGACCTGTTTCTGGGCACCGGCCTGGGGCCGCGCAGCTATTCGATCATCGAGCAGGGCATGATCAGCCAGATCATCGAGGCGCGCCCGGAAGACCTGCGCATGTACCTGGAAGAGGCCGCCGGCATCTCCAAGTACAAGGAGCGGCGCAAGGAGACCGAGACCCGCATCCGCCACACCCGCGAAAACCTGGACCGCCTCAACGACCTGCGCGAGGAGGTGGACAAGCAGCTCGAGCACCTGCGCCGCCAGGCGCGCCAGGCCGAGCAGTACCAGGCCCTGCAGGCCGAGCGCAAGGCCAGGGACGCCGAGTGGAAGGCGTTGCAGTTCCGCGCCCTGGACCAGCAGCTGCAGGCGCTGCGCGAGCGCCTGGCGCAGGAGGAGACGCGGCTGGAGCAGATCGTCGCCGGCCAGCGCGAGGCCGAGCGCGAGATCGAGACCGGGCGCGTGCGGCGCGAGGAAGCGGCCGAGGCGCTGAACCGGGCCCAGGCCGAGGTCTACCAGGTCGGCGGCGTGCTGGCCCGCATCGAGCAGCAGATCCAGCACCAGCGCGAGCTGGCCAGCCGCCTGCACCAGGCGCGCGACGAGGCCGCCACCGCCCTGCAGGAGCTGGACCGCCACATCCAGGACGACCAGACCCGGCTGGAGGTGCTGACCGCCTCCGTGGCCGAGGCCGAGCCGCGCCTGGAGCAGCTGCGCGAGGACGATGTGTTCAAGCAGGAGGCCCTGCGCGAGGCCGAGGCGCAGCTGTCCGACTGGCAGCAGCGCTGGGAAGCGCATGGCCGCGAGGCCGCCGAGGCGGCGCGCGCCGGCGAGGTCGAGCGCACGCGCGTGGACTATCTGGACCGCCAGGCGCTGGAAGCCGAGCGCCGCCGCGAGGCCCTGTCCGCCGAGCGCGCCGGCCTGGACCTGGACGCGCTGGCCGCGGCCTTCGAGCAGGCCCAGGTCCAGCACGAGACGCAGCGTGCGGCGCTGGACGGGCTCAACGAGCAGGTCGAGGCGCGCAAGCAGGCCGTCGCCGCGCTCCAGGAGCAGCAGCGCGGCGCCCAGTCGGAACTGGCGGAGGTGCGCAAGCAGGCCCAGGCCGCGCGCGGCCGGCTGTCCTCGCTGGAGACCCTGCAGCAGGCCGCGCTGGGCCAGGAGCAGGGCGCCGCGGTGGCCTGGCTCAAGTCGCGCGGGCTGGATTCGGCCGCCCGCGTGGGCGAGCGCCTGCAGGTCCGGGAGGGCTGGGAAAACGCGGTCGAGAGCGCGCTGGGCCAGCTGATCGAGGGCGTGCTGGTGCAGGCCCCCGAGGACCTGGTCGAGGCGCTGGCCGACCTGGGCGAGGGCCGCATCGCGCTGGTGGCCGACGGCCCCGGCGAAGCCGCCTTCGCGCCCACCTCGCTGGCGGCCCGCGT
Source organism: Pseudoxanthomonas sp. (assembly GCA_035687185.1). Classification (GTDB taxonomy): domain Bacteria; phylum Pseudomonadota; class Gammaproteobacteria; order Xanthomonadales; family Xanthomonadaceae; genus Pseudoxanthomonas. Next base: position 2,164 of record DASRYN010000188.1, read on the forward strand.
GCAGGGCCCGCTGGCCATCCGCCGGCTGCTGGCGCGCCTGCATGCCGCCGAGGACCTGGCCGAGGCGCGGCGCCTGCTGCCCGCGCTGCCGGAAGGCGATTCGGTCATCACCCGCAACGGCGAGCGCCTGGGCGAGGGCTGGGTGCGCGTGTCGCGCCAGGGCGCGGCCAAGCAGGGCGCGCTGCTGCGCGAGCGCGAGATCCAGTCGCTGCGCGCGGCCATCGAGGAACTGCAGCAGCGCGAGGCGGAACTGGAACACCGCCTGGCCAGCCTGCGCGACCAGCTGCTGGCCGCCGAGCAGCAGCGCGAGGACGCGCAGCGCCAGCTTTACCTGGCGCATCGTGGCGTCTCCGAACTGGCCGGCCAGCTGCAGAGCCAGCAGGGCCGCATGGACACGGCGCGGCAGCGCATCGAGCGCATCGAGTCGGAACTGGCGCAGCTGGCCGAGGCCCTGGACAACAGCCGCGAGCAGGCGCGCCAGGCGCGTTCGCGGCTGGAGGACGCGGTGGTGCGCATGGGCGACCTGGAGACCGCGCGCCAGGCGCTGGAAGCCGAGCGCCGGCAGCGGGTCGAGTCCCGCGACCTGGCCCGCGACGCCGCCCGCGCCAGCCGCGAGGCCACCCACGCCCTGGCGCTGAGCCTGGAATCGCAGCGCACCCAGATCGCCTCGCTGACCCAGGCGCTGCAGCGCATGGCCGCCCAGCGCGGGCAGCTCGACTCCCGCCTGGGCGAACTGGCCGCGCAGCTGAGCACCGGCGACTCGCCGATCCAGGCGCTGGAGTCCGAGCACCAGGCCGCGTTGGCCGAGCGCGTGCGCGCCGACCGCGCGCTGGCCGAGGCGCGCTCGGTGCTGGAAGGCATCGACAACGAACTGCGCGGTTTCGAGCAGGCCCGTCACCAGCGCGACGAGCAGGCGCTGGCGCAGCGCGAGCGCATCGCCCAGCGGCGCCTGGAGCAGCAGGCCCTGGCGCTGAAGGCCGAGCAGCTGGTGCAGGCCATCGCCGCCGAGGGCCTGGTGCTGGAAGACGTGGTCAACACTCTGCCCGAGGTCGCCGATCCGGCGCAGTGGGAGCAGGCCGTGGCCCAGATCGACGCGCGCATGCGCCGGCTCGAGCCGGTCAACCTGGCCGCGATCCACGAGTGCGGCGAGGCCGAGCAGCGCAAGCAGTACCTGGATTCGCAGCACGCCGACCTCACCACCGCGCTGGAGACGCTGGAAGAGGCCATCCGCAAGATCGACCGCGAGACCCGCGGCCGCTTCAAGGACACCTTCGACCGGGTCAATTCCGGCCTGCAGGCGCTGTACCCGCGCCTGTTCGGCGGCGGCCACGCCTACCTGGAACTGACCGGCGAGGACCTGCTGGACACCGGCGTGGCGATCATGGCGCGCCCGCCCGGCAAGCGCGTATCCAACATCTCGCTGCTGTCCGGCGGCGAGAAGGCGATGACCGCGGTGGCGCTGGTGTTCGCGATCTTCCAGCTCAACCCGGCCCCGTTCTGCCTGCTGGACGAGGTGGACGCGCCGCTGGACGAGGCCAACGTCGGCCGCTTCACCAACATGGTCAAGGAGATGAGCGAGAAGGTGCAGTTCCTGTTCGTCAGCCACAACAAGGCGACGATGGAGGCCGCGCACCAGCTCTCGGGCGTGACCATGCGCGAGCCGGGCGTCAGCCGCCTGGTCAGCGTGGACCTGGAGGAGGCCGCCCGCCTCGCCGGCGCCGCGTAGCGGGGCGGGGACCGTCGCCGTCCCCTTTCCCCGCCGCCGCCTTTTTTGCCATCCTTGCCGCTCCCCAGACTCCGGCGGAGACCGACCCCATGTCCGACATCGCCCTGCTGCGCATCGGCATCCTCGCGGTCGGCGTGCTGCTGATGGCCGCGATCTTCTGGTTCGGGCGCCCGCGCAGGGAGCAGCAGGTGCGCCGCCGCGAGTCGCCGGCGATGACGCCCGAGTACGCGCGGCAGCGCCGCGAGCCCTCGCTCGAAGGGGCCGACGGCGAGTCCGCCGCGGACGCGCCGGACGGGAGCGCGGCGCAGCCGGAACTGGCGCTGCCGGAGGCGCCGGCGCCGTCCGCCAGCAACCTCGGCCGGCGCGAGAACCCGGACTTCGACAAGATCGTCTCGCTGTACGTGGCCGCCCGCGCCGGCAGCATCCTGCGCGGCGAGGACATCGTCGTGGCCGCGGAGAAGACCGGCATGGTCTTCGGCCACATGAACGTGTTCCACCGCCTGCTGGAAGGCCACCCCGAGCGCGGGCCGGTCTTCAGCATGGCCAGCATCATCAAGCCCGGCAGCTTCGACATGGCCACCATCCGCGAGATGGAGACCCCGGCCATCGCCTTCTTCCTCACCCTGCCGGCGCCGGTGCCGGCGCTGGACGCGTGGGAGAAGATGCTGCCCACCGTGCAGCGCATGGCCGAGCTGCTGGACGGCGTGGTGCTGGACGACAGCCGCAACGCCCTGGGCCGGCAGCGCATCGCCCACATCCGCGACGAGCTGCGCGCCTACGACCGCCAGCACGAGGCGCCGCCGCTGACCCGCGCGCCGCGCTGGTGACGCCCGCGGCGGGGGCTCAGGCCGCCGCCTCCGCCGCCACCTCGGCGAACGCCTCGCGGAAGCGC
>DASRYN010000189.1:0-4135 GCA_035687185.1 Pseudoxanthomonas sp.
GCCGGCCACCCGTTCGCCGCGGGTGACCACCGCCACCACCTGCCCGTCCTCGACCACGCCCACCGCGATGCCCGGCAGGCGGTAGCGGGCGACGGCGGCATCCACCATGCGTGCGACCTGCTCCTGGGCCGGCGTCGCCGAGGGCGCCGCGGTCCGGGCGACGGCCGGCGGCACGGCGAAAAGAAAAGCGGCCGCGAGGGCGGCCGCAAGAGGGAGGAAACGCATCGGGTCCGTCTCCGGCTGGGCCCGCACCGCGCCCGGCGCATGGCCGGGACGCGGCGCGGACGGCGGCGTCAGAAGTTCCAGGTGAGCACCAGCTGCGCGTAGCGCGGGGCCTGCCAGCGGGTGCCCGTGCCGAAGTACGGCCGCACCACGCCCGGGTTGGACTCGTAGCGGCCGCGCACGTTGATCACTTCCTGCTCGTTGAGCAGGTTGTACACCGACAGGCGCACCTTCAGGTCCAGCCTGTCCGACGGCAGGGTCCAGGTCACGTTCGCGCCGAGGTTGTAGACCCACGGCATCCGGCCGTAGGCACCGCGCGGGGACCACTCGTAGACGCGCTCGCTCCAGGGGCCGGCGCAGTTCTGCACGCACAGCCAGCCGGTGCCGCCGCCGCTGCCTTCGCTGGTGTAGCTGGCCACCGCGAAGTTCTCGTCCGGCCAGGTCACGCCGAAGGCGGTGATGGGGCCGCCCGACAGCGCGGTCAGGGTGCCGCCGAAGGTCCACATCGGGTTGAGCTTGTAGCTGCCGCGCAGCTTGATCTGGTGCCGGTGGTCGTTGAACAGGTCGCCGTAGCGCTCGTTGTTGGCCGGGTGGTCCCAGTGCTGGACCATGCCGGTGTCGCCGTAGTTGGTGTCGGAGTTGACCGGACCCTCGTGGTTGCCCTCGGACTTGGACCACAGGTAGGAGGCGTTGAAGGCCCACTTGTCGTCCCACGCGCGGTCGATCTGGAACTCCACGGCCTTGTAGGTGCGGCGCGGCTCGGAGTAGCCGACGATGCGGTCGCTGCCGACGGTGATGTAGCCCTCCTTCGAGGTGTCGATGGTCACCCAGCCGTCCTGCGCGCAGCCCATCTCGGTGGTGCCCCACAGGGTCAGCTCGTCGCCCGGGTTGGCGATCGGCCACAGGGTGCCGTGGCGCACGCCGCACAGCGCGTTGATGCGCACGTCGTCCAGCGCGCGGTGCATCTTGCGGTAGGTGGCGTTCACGCCCCAGGACCAGGCCTGGTTGATCGCCTGCTGGAAGCCGAGGATGAACTCGTCCTGGTACACCGCCTCCAGGTCGCGGTCCACGCTCTGGCGCAGGTCGCCGACCGAGATGTTCATGTCGTCGTCCACCGGGCCGATCTGCGCGCCCAGCACCGGCGCCATGTACGAGGCCCCGGTGACCGGGTTGGTGGCCGGACTCCAGCCGTCGAGCGCGTAGTACGTGTACTCGTCGGTCAGGCCGCCGGCGAAGGTGTAGTTGATGTTGTTGGTCACCGGCAGGTAGTAGCGGCCGGCGTTGCCGAACAGCTTGGTGGTGCCGTCGCCCTTCATGTCCCAGGAGAAGCCGATGCGCGGCGACACCAGGTCGTCCATCTTGATGAAGCTGGTGCCGGCGGCGGTCTTGTTCTCGAAGGCGTCCACGCGCACGCCCAGGTTGAGCAGCAGGGTGGGCGTGACGCTCCAGACGTCCTCGACGTACCAGGCGTTGGCGGTGGTGTCGAACACGCCGCCGTCGATGCGCTTGCGGCCCATCACGATGGCGTTGACGCCGGGCGGCACGACCGCGCCGTTGTCCAGCACGGTGCCGGGGCTGCGGCCGTAGACTGTGTAGCGCATCTGCGTCGGGCCCGGGTAGAACGTGCTGCGGTCGGTGTTCATCAGCTCGCGGTCCAGGCCGAACCGCAGCAGGTGGTCGCCCAGCGCCCATTCGAAGTCCAGGCGGCCGACCTCGCGCTCGTCGTGGTGGTCCACCACCGAGGCCGACGTGCTGGGATGGCAGCTGACCGGGGGCCGGCCCATGGAGGTGTAGGTCGCACCGTAGCTGGCGTTGTCGATCAGCACCTGCGAGCAGAGCGCGTCCGCAGGCGAGGAGACCAGGCTGCGGCTGCGGTTGATGCCGTACATGGCCTTGGCGGTGAAGTTCTCGCCGAAGCGACCGGTGTAGGTGATCGAGCCGTTCTTGCCGCCGCTCTCGGTGGTGCTGGTGCCCGTCAGCGCGCCCCGCTCGGCCGCATCCCAGTTGTAGGCGTAGGCCTCGCCCTGGGTTTCGGCCTCGTCGGAGAAGGCCAGCAGCTCCAGCAGGTGGTCGTCGGTGATGTTCCAGTCCAGCTTCGCGCCCCAGAAGCCGTCGCTGTTCTCGTTGCGGGTCCAGGTGGTGCCCAGGGCGTTGGTGAAGCCGGCGTCGCCCTCACGCTGCTCGTACATGGCGAACAGGAAGACCTTGTCCTTGATCACCGGGCCGGAGGCCCAGACATTGGCCTTCATGAAGCTGTCGCGGTCGCGGCTGGAGCGGACGTTGACGTTGCCGTCGTCGTAGTAGTGGTCGCGCGCGGTGGACTGCAGCGCCGACGGCTCGAAGGTGAAGGTGACGCCGCCGTCGAACTCGTTGCTGCCGCGGCGGGTGACGGCGTTGATGACGCCGCCGGTGCTGCGGCCGAACTCCACCGAGTAGCCGCCGGTCTTGACCTGGAACTCCTGGAAGAAGTCGAACGGCGCGGCGGAGAAGCTCTGCCGGCGGTAGAAGTCGGTGACGTTCAGGCCGTTGATGAACACCGAGTTCTCGGCCACCGAGGAGCCGCCGAAGGAGATGCCGCCGAAGGACGAATTGCCGGATACCACGCCCGGCGCCAGCAGCGCCACCGAGGTCAGGCTCTGGTCCACCGACAGGCGCGCCAGCTCCTCGCGGTTGATCGTGGTCGAGGTCTCGGTGGAGTACACGTCCACCCGGTTGACCACGCGCGAACCGACCACCTCGATGGCGTCCAGGTTCACCAGGTCGCCGCCGCTGCCCAGGTTGACCGCGGTGGTGCCGCCGAGGCCGACGTTGACCGTCACGCCCGCGCCCACCGGCTGCCCGTCGCGCAGCACCTGCAGGCGGTAGTCGCCCACAGGCAGCTGGGTCAGGCGGTAGCTGCCGTCGGCGCCCACGGTGACCGTGCGGGTGGCGCCGGTGGCGGTGTTGGTGATGGTGATCTGGTCCCCGGCCGTGGCCCGGCCCGCCACCGCGCCCGTGGCGCTCTGCGCCATCGCCGCGGGCGCCATCGCGCCGAGGCACGCACCCAGCGCCACGTAGAGCGCCGCCTTCCTGAAAGTCCTGCTGTTCATCCCCTTGTCTCTCCCGCAGTGGTGTTGGTCTTGTCCCCGCCCGTGGTGGTGGCGTCATTGCCCGTTGGCAGCATCTGCCATTCGAACCGGTAGTCCCATTGGTCGAAGTAGAGGTTCCCGCCGCGCCATTCCGCCTCGCCGCGCTGCGAATCGACGGTCTCGGAACGGAAGTGGTGCTTGGCGGGAACGAAGTCGCGCGAATAGTCGTCGTTGAAGGCGATGCGATAGGCGTCCAGACCGCCCAGGTAGAACCAGCGCAGCGCCGGGTCGTCGCTGTCCAGCTCGCCGGTGGTCACGTCCATCGGCACCCAGCCGTAGGGCGCCAGGTACAGCCAGCCCCAGTCGTGCATGTTGTCGTAGCCGACCGCGTCGTCCGAATAGGTCCAGCCGGACTGCCAGCGGGCCGGGATGCCGTTGAGACGCAGCAGCGCCATCAGCAGCAGGGTCTGCTGGCCGCAGTCGGCGTGGCCGGCGTGCAGCGCGTAGTCGCTGATGTTGGAAATCGTCGAGTACTCGCGCGCGCCGGCCCAGGGAATGCGGTCCACCGCGGCGAACAGCTTCTGCGCGATGCGGTACGGGTTGGTCTCGGCGCCCACCACGCGGCGGGAGAACTCGCGCAGCTGCGGGGTGAAGACGATGTGCGGCGGGCGCTCGGCCAGGAACGGGGCCAGGGCCGGCGTCGGCGCCGCCGGCACCACCCGGTCCGGATCGATGTCGAAGCGCCGCGCGTACACCGTCAGCTCGTAGGTCACCGAGAACGCGGTCGGCTGGCCGGCGACGGCGGGCCGTTCCAGGTAGGCCGTGCGCTGCAGCGTGTCCTCGGG
>DASRYN010000190.1:0-2110 GCA_035687185.1 Pseudoxanthomonas sp.
CCGCTTCCAGCTCGCGGCGCAGTTCCTCCAGCCGGCGGCGGTCCTCGTCACGGGCGGCGGCGCGTGCCGCGGCCGGGTCCGCGGCCGCGCGCGTGCGCCCCGGTTCGCCCGGCAGCGGGCCGATGCCGCCCGCGGGCACGACGCTTGCGGTGGGGACCAGGCGGTCCTGCGCACCGCCCGGGCCCAGCGTGCTGGCGCCGGGCACCTGCGCCTTGCCGGCCACGGCGCTGGGGTTGCGGAAGTACTCGGAGACCGCCGCGCGTTCTTCCTTGCTGGCGATGCCGATCAGCCACATCACCAGGAAGAAGGCCATCATCGCGGTGACGAAGTCGGCGTAGGCCACCTTCCACGCGCCACCGTGGTGCGGCGCGGGCCGCTTCCTGACCCGGCGGATGATGATCGGGGGCGCCTGGGCGTCCACGGCCGCTCAGCGGTTGCGGCGCAGGTGCGCCTCGAGGTCGGCGAAGGCAGGCCGCACGTCCGAGAACAGCAGCTTGCGCGCGAACTCCACCGCCACCGTCGGCGGGTAGCCGCGCAGGCTGGAGACCAGCGCCATCTTGACGATCTCGAAGGCCTTGCCTTCCTCGTGGGCGCGGTGCTGCATCGAGGCGGCCAGCGGGCCGACGAAGCCGTAGCCGAGCAGGATGCCCAGGAACGTGCCCACCAGCGCCCCGGCCACGTGCTTGCCGATCTCGGCCACGTCGCCGCCGATGGCGCCCATGGTGATGACGATGCCCAGCACCGCGGCCACGATGCCGAAGCCGGGCAGCGAGTCGGCCAGCACCTGCAGTGCGTGCGCCGGCTCGGACGCCTCCTGGTGGTGCGTTTCCACCTCGACCTCCAGCAGTTGCTCCAGCTCGTGCGGCTCCATGTTGCCGCTGACCATCAGCCGCAGGCAGTCGGTGGTGAACTCCATCAGGTGGGCGTCGGCCAGCAGCCGCGGATAGCGCGAGAACACGGGGCTGGACTGCGGGTCGTCCACGTCCTTCTCGATGCCGATCATCCCTTCCTTGCGCGCCTTGACCAGCACGTCGTAGACCATGGACAGGATGTCCACGTAGTCCTCGCGGGTGTAGCGCGCGCCCTTGAGCAGGCCGGGGATACCCAGCAGCGCCGCCTTCACCACCTTGGTGGGGTTGGCGACCAGGAAGGCGCCGAACGCGGCGCCGCCGATGATCAGCAGCTCGTAGGGCTGCCACAGCGCGGCCAGTTGCCCATGCGCCAGCACGTAGCCGCCGAACACGCTGACGATGACGACCACGAAGCCGACGAGAATGAGCATTCGCAAGGGGGCGGGGGAGGCTGCCTGCAGTATCGGCGCGCATGCGCCGAAGTTGAGCCGGCGCGGCCGGACCGTTTCAGCCGCATCCGGCGCGGCGGTGTATCCTGCGCGCCCGCCCGCGGCGGCCCCGCAGACCACAGGAAACTACGCATGATCCAGCGTTACGAAGTCGGCCCGCGCATGTCCGAGCTGGCCGTCCACAACGGCGTGGCCTATCTGGCCGGGCAGGTGCCCGAGGACGCCTCGCAGGACATCGTCGGCCAGACCCGGCAGGTGCTGCAGGCCATCGACGCGCTGCTGGCGCAGGCCGGGACCGACAAGACCCGGATCCTGCGCGCGCAGATATTCCTGGCCGACATCGCCGACTTCCCCGGCATGAACCAGGCCTGGGACGCCTGGGTCGCGCCCGGCCACACGCCGCCGCGCGCCACGGTGGAAGCACGCCTGGCGCGTCCGGAGTGGAAGGTCGAGATCGTGGTCACCGCCGTGGTCTGAGCCCGCCGACATGTCCGGCCCGGGCGACGGCGACCTGTTCGGCACGCCGGCGCAGCACCACAGCCTGTTCTTCGCGCTGCTGCCGGACGCGGCCACGGTGGGCGCGCTGCGCGACGCCCGCCAGGTGCTGGAGGCCGCGCTGCCGCCGCAGCGCGGTGCCGGGGTGGCCGACGCCCGCCTGCACCTGACCCTGCACTGGCTGGGCGAGTGGTCGCAGCTGCCTGAGGCGACGGTGGATGCCGCGCGCGCCGCCGCGGCGCGGGTGCGTGGGCCGGGGTTCGCCCTGCGGCTGGACGCGGCCGACTGTTTCGGCGGGGGCGAGGCGGTCTGGGT
>DASRYN010000191.1:0-4797 GCA_035687185.1 Pseudoxanthomonas sp.
CCGCCGCGCGCTGTCCCGGGGCGGCGGCGGCGGGCCCGTCCCCGCCGGCCACCCGCGGCCGGCGCCGCGCGGCCCCGGTTCGGCCACGTTCGGTCGGGCCCGTCTAGAATGCGCGCATGCAGCACGATGCCGTCACCCGACCCACGCCTCCCGCCTCGGCCGGCCCGTGGCCACGCCGTCCCACCCGCCAGGTCAGCATCGGCGGCGTGGCCGTCGGCGGCGGCGCGCCCGTGGTCGTGCAGTCCATGACCAACACCGACACCGCGGACGTGGCCGCCTCGACCCGGCAGGTCGCCGAGCTGTGGCGCGCCGGCTCGGAGCTGGTGCGGCTGACGGTGAACACGCCCGAGGCCGCCGCCGCCATCCCGCGCATCCGCGACCGCCTGGCGATGATGGGCGTGGACGTGCCGCTGATCGGCGACTTCCACTACAACGGCCACCAGCTGCTGGCGGCCGAGCCGGCCTGCGCCGAGGCACTGGCCAAGTACCGCATCAACCCCGGCAACGTGGGCTTCGGCAAGAAGAAGGACGCACAGTTCGCCGCGATCATCGAAAAGGCCATCGAGTACGGCAAGCCGGTGCGCATCGGCGCCAACTGGGGCTCGCTGGACCAGGCCCTGGCGGCGCGGCTGATGGACGAGAACAGCACCCGCGCCGAACCGTGGGACGCCGGCCGGGTGCTGCGCGAGGCGCTGATCCGCTCGGCCCTGGACTCGGCCCAGCGCGCGGTGGAACTGGGCCTGCCGCCGGAGCGCATCGTGCTCAGCTGCAAGGTCAGCGGCGTGCAGGAGCTGATCGCCGTGTACCGCGACCTGGCCGCCCGCTGCGACTACGCGCTGCACCTGGGCCTGACCGAGGCCGGCATCGGCAGCAAGGGCATCGTCGCCTCGGCCGCCGCGCTGGCGGTGCTGCTGCAGGAAGGCATCGGCGACACCATCCGCATCTCGCTCACCCCCGAGCCCGGCCAGCCGCGCACGCAGGAAGTGGTGGTGGCCCAGGAACTGCTGCAGACCACCGGCCAGCGCGCCTTCACGCCCATGGTCACCGCGTGCCCCGGTTGCGGCCGCACCACCAGCACCTTCTTCCAGGAGCTGGCCCAGACGGTGCAGGAGCACGTGCGCGCGCGGATGCCGGAATGGCGCGTCTCCCATCCCGGCGCGGAGAACCTGACCCTGGCGGTGATGGGCTGCGTGGTCAACGGGCCGGGCGAGTCGCGCCACGCCGACATCGGCATCTCGCTGCCCGGCACCGGCGAGGCGCCGGCCGCGCCGGTGTTCGTGGACGGGGAGAAGAAGGTCACGCTGCGCGGCGACAACATCGCCGCCGAGTTCGTGGCGCTCATCGACGACTACGTCGAGTCGCGCTATGCGCGCAGGGCCGGCTGACGCCCGGAGCCGGCCCGCCGCCCTGGCCGCCGTGCTGCGCGGCAACCTGGGCCTGCTGGCGCTGCTGTTCGCCGGCCTGCTGCTGCCGCTGTGGCTGTTCGCCGAGCTGGCCGAGGACGTGCACGAGATGGAGGCGATGGTCTTCGACGACCCCCTCCTGCTGTGGCTCAACGCGGCTGCCTCGCCCGGCTGGGACCGCTTCTTCGGGGTGGTGAGCGCGCTGGGCTTCCGCTACGGCGTGGTGCCGGCCGACGTGGTGCTGTGCGTGACGCTGCTGGCCCTGCGCCGCTGGCGCGAGGGCGCCTTCGCCACCGTGGCGCTGGCCGGTTCGGGCCTGCTGAACGTGGCGGCCAAGCAGTTCTTCGGGCGCGAGCGGCCGGCGCTGTGGGAGTCGGTCGCGCCGGAGGCCACCTTCAGCTTCCCCAGCGGCCACGCGATGGGCTCGATGACGTTGATGGCGGTGGTGGTGCTGCTGGCCTGGCACACGCGCTGGCGCTGGCCGCTGCTGGTGGCCGGCGTGGCCTTCACCGGGCTGGTCGGGCTCTCGCGCCTGTACCTGGGCGTGCACTATCCCTCGGATGTGCTGGGCGGCTGGGCCGCGGGGCTGGCCTGGGCCGCCGGCGTGTACCTGGTGCTGTTCCGCCGCCGGCGCCCATGGCGCGCGGGGCGGCGCGCCCGCGCCGGCTGACCGGCGCGGGCGCCGCCGTCGTCAGTGGCGGATGTCGCCGGTGGTGGAGCCGGCGCCCGGGCCGGCGCCCAGGTCCGCGCCGGTGACCCGGTCCAGCTGCGGCTGCGAGGCGTTGCGCACGCGCATGGCCTCCATCGCCTCGGCCTGGCGGTTGGACAGCCCCACGGTGGCGCTGCCGTCGGCGCCGTCCACCGCGGCCTGCGCATCGCGGTCGGACACCGTCTCCCACTGCTCGCCGGTGTTCCACGGGCCCGGCAGGTCGCCGTCGCCCTGGGACATGTTGAAGTACTTGTCGACGAAGGCCGGATGCCCCGGCAGCTTGCCCGGCGGGAAGTTGGCGTCGATGGCGTACAGCGCCTTCTCGAACGACTTCTGGTGCGCCACCTCGCGGGTCATCAGGAAGGTCAGCGCGTCCTTGATGCCCGGGTCGTCGGTGACGTTGATCAGGCGCTCGTAGACGATCTTGGCGCGGGCCTCGGCGGCGATGTTGGAACGCAGGTCGCAGGCCGGGTCGCCGATGGAGTCGATGTACGCGGCCGTCCACGGCACGCCGCTGGAGTTCACCAGGGCGGTGCCGCCGCCGTAGAGCACCTGCTGGGTGTGGCTGGTGCTGTTCTGGGTGAGGTTGCGCATCTCCATCGCCTCCTCCATGCCCTCCGACAGCACCGCGCGCGGCCCGCGGTTGAGCATGGCGACGATGGAGCCGATGATCTCCAGGTGGCTGAGCTCCTCGGTGGCGATGTCGTAGAGCATGTCCTTGCGGCCGGGGTCCTCGTCGGTCAGCGCCTGGGTGAAGTAGCGCATGGCGGCGGCCAGCTCGCCCTGCGGGCCGCCGAACTGCTCCAGCATGAGCGAGGCCAGGTCCGGGTTCGGCTCGGCGACGCGGACGGTGTACATCAGGCGCTTGTTGTGCATGAACATCGGTGGACTCCTGGAGGCCGCGTCGCGGCCGGGCTGGGGGAGGGAGGCGGGCGGCCGCTCAACGCTTGGCGGTCACGCCCTCGGTGGATTCGCGGGTGAGGAAGGCGAGCACGATCGCCTCCTGGTGTTCGAGCAGCCACTCGGCCATGGCGACCTCCTGCTGCAGGATGGATTCGCAGGTGGCGGCGACGTCGGCGCGTCCGGCCTCGCGCGCGGCCACCCCCAGCGCCCGGTAGCACGCGATCTCCATGTGCTCGAACGCGTAGCCGATGCCCACGCCCTTGGCGACCTCGTCGCTCATCATGGCGTTGCCGGCCGCGTGCAGCGTGGCCATCAGGTCGGCGACGATGCTGCGCGCCACCGGCACCGATCCGCCCAGCTGCTCGATGCAGGCGCGCACCTGCGCGGCCTGCTGGCGCGTCTCCTCCACGTGCGTCTCCAGCCGCGCCTTCAGTTCCGGGTAGTGCTCGATGCGGCCGGCCATGGCCTTGAGCATGGTCTCGGCCTCCTGCTCCAGGGCATAGGCGTCCTGCAGCCACTTCAGCAGCATTTCCTCGCGGGTCCGGGCCATCGCGCTGTCCTTCCGTCGGGTGAGCGGCCAGCCTGCGGGCGGGGCGGTGCAGGTCGCGTGTGCGTTCGCCGCCGCGCCGCGCCGCCTTTCACATTTCCCGCACGCCGCACTGACGGAGGTTTTCCGCGGCGATGGCCAAGATGCGCATTCGGGCGGTGCGCCGCCCGCCACTGGCAGACCATTTCCCAGGCGTGCGCGCCGGCCCCCGCACGGCGCCGCCGGCGCGCCCGCACATCCCCGGAGTCCGGATCCATGATCACGCGCATCCTGCAAAGCAACCTCGATGCCCATTCCTGGACCGAACTGTCCCGGGGCAGCGTCGGCTCGGTCCTGGTGATGGACCGCGGCGTGTGCCGCCCCATGGATGCGGTGTTCGGCCGGCCGATCGGGACGCCCGGCCGGCCCGTGCTTGCGCAGGAGCCGGCCGCGCTCGGCGACGGCGACACCGCGCTGTGGGAGACCCAGCGCTGCGTGGTGCCGATCCTGGGCTTCAGTATCGAGACGCGGCGCGGCAAGCCGGGCGTGGGCACCTGGGTCGGCGACGCCCGCAGGCCGGTGCTGGCCGCCGGCCTCTACAGCGTGGCCGACTTCGGCCGCCGGGCGCGGGTGTGCTTCTCGCTGCTGGTGGCCGCCTCGCCCACGCCGCCGGCGTGCAGGCCGCTCTATCTCGGGGTGGAGGATCCGGGCGAGTGGCTGCGCATGCCCGGCTGCGAGGCGATGCGCAACCTGCGTTCGATGTGGCCGGTCACCGACGCGGCGGTGGCCGCGCCCCGCGCCGCGGCCCGCGCCACCCGGGTGGCATGGTCGTGAGCCGGTGGGGCGCGCCGGCCGTGCTGGCGGCCGAGGCGCCCGATCCGGCCGAGGCGGCGGGCGAGCCGATGGAGAAGCCGCGCATCATCGCCGCCGGCGACGCCGAGCCGGAGTTCCACGATCCGGCGGACGCGCGCGCCGCCGACGACGCCGGCTATGGCCTGGTCGGCGCCACGCCCGCGATGCGGCAGCTGCGGCACGAGATCGCCCGCGCCGGCCCCACCGCGGCCAGCGTGCTCATCCATGGCGAAACCGGCACCGGCAAGGAACTGGTGGCGCGGGCCCTGCACGACGCCAGCGGCCGCGCCGGTCGCTTCGTGGCGGTGAACTGCGGCGCGCTGCCCGAGCAGCTGCTGGCCAGCCAGCTCTTCGGCCACGAGCGCGGCAGCTTCACCGGCGCCGAGCGCCGGCATCCCGGCTTC
>DASRYN010000192.1:0-10320 GCA_035687185.1 Pseudoxanthomonas sp.
CGCACACGTGCAGCCCCAGTTCGCCCGACAGCGGCGCCAGGCCGCGCTTGAGCGCGCCGATCACGCTGGTGGTGATGCCGGAGGAATGCCAGTCCATGCCCATCACCGCGCCGAAGCTCTGGAACCAGAACGGGTGTGCCAGCCGCCGCAGCAGTTCGTCGCGCCCGTACTCGAGCACGATGGCCTGGCAGATCACCGCGCCCAGCGCCGCCATGCGCGAGGCCAGCCACGCCGGCACTCGGCCGCCGTGCAGGGGAAGGTCGGCGCTGCCGCCGCGTCGGCTCATGGGCCGCACTCCACAGGGAACGGCCGGCGAGCCTGCCGCGACCCGGTCGCGGTGCCTGCGACGCGCACGCTCACCTGCCCTCGCCGGCGGCCGGCTGCCAGTACGGACCGTGGCCCTGCGCCACCTGCCGGGCCGGCCGCACCCGGAACACCACGCTCATGCGCTCGCCCACCGCCCGCGCGGTCTTGGGGATGCCGTGCTCGTGGGTCAGCTGCGAGGCGTGGCTCATCGACAGCACGCTGCCCGGTTCCAGGTCCACGCCGATGGCGCGCCCGCCGGCCCTGGCACGGATGTTCATGCGCCGCGGCGCCCCCAGCGACACCAGCGTGATCGGCTGGCCGGGGATGAGGGTGTGCAGCTTGTCGTGGTGCATGGCAACGCTGTCGCGGCCGTCGCGGTAGAGGTTCATGCCCACCGCGTTGTAGGGCGCCGGCGCCAGCGCGCGCACCGTTTCCAGAAGACCGCCCAGCGGCAGCTCCGCCGGCCAGGGCTCGTCCAAGCGGTACGAAGCCAGCAGCCGCGGCACGTCCACCACCCGGTCGTACATGGGCCGGCGATGCGTTTCCCAGCGCGCGTGCTCGCGCAGCAGCGCGAACCAGGCGTGCGCCTGGTCGGGGGGCACCGCACCGGGCCAATAGCGGATGCCGCCTTCGGCGTCCTCCACCAGACGCAGCGGCTCCGAAGCGAACAGATCCATGCCCCAAGGATGGGGACGCGCCGCCCGCTTGCCCAGCGCGCGGCATGAACCGCTCAGCAATGCGGGCCCGGCGCGATGCGGACGCGGGTCGCCCGCATGGCGGGCTCCTACAACTCCGCAGGAGCCGGGCTTGCCGGCGACCCGGCGCAGCGGTCCGACGTCGCGGCGCCAGGCGCTGCGGTCGGGCGTCGCGACACCAGGCGCTCCCGCGGTCGCCCGCAAGACGGGCTCCTACAACCTCCGTAGGAGCCGGCCTTGCCGGCGACCCGGCGCTGCGGTCGGGCGTCGCGGCGCCAGGCGCTCCCGCGGTCGCCCGCAAGGCGGGCGCCTACAACCTCCGTAGGAGCCGGCCTTGCCGGCGACCCGGCGCGGCTCGGGCGTCGCGGCGCCAGGCGCTCCCGCGGTCGCCCGCGAGGCGGGCTCCTACAACCTCCGTAGGAGCCGGCCTTGCCGGCGACCCGGCGCTGCAGTCGGGCGTCGCGGCGCCAGGCTCCTGCGGTCGCCCGCGAGGCGGGCTCCTACGGGTGCACCAGCGTCTGGATGGCGTGCGCCGGGATGGTGACCTGGGTGGAGGCCGTGCCCACATAGAAGTTGTAGGTGATGGCCTGCCCGGTCGGGTTCATCACCACCGTGGCCAGGCGCCCGTCGGTGTTGAGGAACGCGGTGGCCAGCAGGTTGCTGCGGCTGCTGGCCGCGCTCACCCGCTGCGCCCCCGGCCGCAGGAACCTGGAGAAGTGGCCGATGTACCAGTAGCTGGGCGTGTAGACCAGCTCGCCGGTGCGGGTATCGGCGTGGATGGGCGAGAAGCAGTAGTTGCCCACGTGGTTCGGGCCGCCGGTTTCGTCCAGCAGCATGTTCCAGTCGATCCAGCCCGAGGCGCCGTGGTTGAGGTCGTTGATGATGGCGGTGCCGTAGCGCTCGCCGTTGGACCAGCGCTGCACCTGGGACCAGTCGAACTTCTCCACCGTGGCTTCGGTGAGCAGCAGCACCTTGTCCGGATAGGCCTCGTGCACGCGGCCGACGTTCTCGAACATGGGGTCGAAGCCGGCCCAGGTCTCGTACCAGTGGAAGCCCATGCCCCAGGCGTACCGGGACGCCTCGGGGTCGCCGAAGATGACGTGGGCGCGGTGCACCATCATGTCGCGGTTGTGGTCCCACACCACGATCTTCTTGTCCGCGTAGCCGGCCGCGTGCATCGTCGGGCCCAGGTGGTGCTTGAGGAAGTCGCGCTCTTCCTCGGCCGTGTAGAGCATCGACTCCCAGGTCTGCCTGGCCATGGGCTCGTTCTGCAGGCTGATGGCCCACACCGGGATGCCCTCGGCCTCGTAGGCGGCGATGAAGCGCGTGTAGTAGCGCGCCCAGGCGTCGCGGTACTGCGGCAGCAGCTTGCCGCCCTGGAGCATGTTGCCGCTGTCCTTCATGAAGGCCGGCGCGCTCCACGGGCTGGCCATCAGCGGCAGCGTGCCGCCGGCGGCCTGGATGGCGCGCTTGATCATCGGGATGCGGTACTTGCGGTCGTGCTCGATGGAGAAGGTCTCCAGCGCCGCGTCGCCCTCCTCGATGTAGGTGTAGCTGCCGCTGCTGAAGTCCGAGCTGTGGATGGTGGTGCGCGCCAGGGTGTAGCCGATGCCCTGCTCGGGATCGTAGTAGGCGCGCAGCAGCTCGGCCTGGCGCGCGGCGTCGAGCCTGGCGAAGGTCTCGGCGGTGGCGTCGGTGATGGCGCCGCCGATGCCCAGCAGCGTCTGGAAGCGCCGGGCCGGCTGCACGAACACCGAGTTCTCCGCCTCGGTCAGCGCGTGCCCTTCCTTCAGCGGCGCCGCCTGGCTGCGCACCATCTGCCGCTCGGCGCCCTGGGCGGTGGTGTAGACGGTGACCATGCCCTTGCCCTCGCGCTGGGCCGGGTCCTGCGCCGCCTGCGCGGGCAGCACCGCCGCCATGACCAGCGCTGTCATCAGAATGGACTTCACTGCACCCTCCTCCGCAACGTGCGACGGCAGAGGATAGCCGATGCGTCCGCCCGCCGACCTCAGGCCTGCGGGCGCGCCTCGGCCTTCGGCTCGGCCACCTCGCGCCCGGCCTCGGCATGGCCGGCCATCTCCGCGCCGGCATCGGGCGCCAGCCGGCGCATTTGCAGCACCGACATCGCCGAGATCAGGCCCACGGTGAGGAAGGCGAAGGTGAAGTTGATCGCCGCCCCGTCCGGCCGCCCCGTCAGGGTGCCGGCCAGGCTCAGCGCGTAGCCGCCGATGGTCACGCCCAGCGCCAGCGACACCTGCTGCGCCATCGCCGCCAGGCTGCTGGCCTGGCTCATCCGCGGCTGGTCGATGTCGGCATAGGCGATGGCGTTGATGCTGGTGAACTGCAGCGAGCGGAAGCAGCCGCTGGCCAGCAGCAGGCCCACCATCAACGCGTACGGCGTGTCGGCGCGGAACAGCCCGAACCCGCACAGCAGCAGCGAGGCCAGCAATCCGTTCCAGACCAGCACCGGGCGGAAGCCGAAGCGGTGGATGATGCGCGGCGCCACCACCTTCATGAACATCGCGCCGGCGGTCGAGGTGAAGGTGACCAGGCCGGACTGCAGCGGGTCCAGGCCGAAACCCAGCTGCAGCATCAGCGGCAGCAGGAACGGCGTGGCGCCGATGCCGATGCGGAACAGCGAGCCGCCCAGCACGCCGGCGCGGAAGGTCGGCACCTTGAACAGGTCCAGCCTCAGCAGCGGGTGCGGGTGGCGGCTCGCGTGGCGCGCGTAGCCGGCCATCAGCCCGGCGCCGACGAGCACGCAGGCGGCGATGGCGGCGCCCGGCACCAGCCCGCGGCCGATGGCCGACAGCCCGAACATCGCCAGCGCCAGCCCGCCGGCCGAGAGCAGGAAGCCGCGCCAGTCCAGCGGCCCCACCGGCTGCCGCAGCATCGGGATGTGGCGCCACGCCAGCCACATGCCCAGCAGGCCCATCGGCAGGTTGATGAGGAAGATGAAGCGCCAGTGCGCGTACGTGGTGATGGCGCCACCCAACACCGGCCCGAGCATGGGCCCGAGCATGGCCGGCACCGTCAGCCAGCTCAGCGCGCGCACCAGCTCGGCCTTCTCCACGCTCCGCAGCAGCACCAGGCGCCCCACCGGCACCATCATCGCCCCGCCCACGCCCTGCACGAAGCGCCCGGCCACCAGCTCGCCCAGGCCGTCGCTGGCCGCGCAGCCCAGCGAACCGAGCAGGAACACGCCGATGGCGGTGACGAAGGTGGGCCGTGCACCGAACCGGTCCGCCACCCAGCCGCTGACCGGGATGAACACCGCCAGCGCCAGCATGTAGGTGGTCAGCGCCAGCTTCAGCGCCACCGGCTCCACCCCCAGCTCCGCCGCGATCTGCGGCAGCGAGGTGGAGATCGCCGTCGAGTCCATGTTCTCGATGAACAGGGCGGTGGCGACGATGAGCGGAAGGAGGCGTTTGGGCGACAAGACGGCACGGAGCGCTCGGGTCGGGCCGCCATTATGGGAGCACCGCGGCGCGGTGCCGTGAGCGGCGTCCCACCGTCATCGCGCAACGCACCAGGGGCGCGGCGCGAGCGGTGATGGCGCGGCACTGCCTACCGCAACGAGACGGCAGGCGCGGCTGCGGCTTCAGCCGCCCGCCAGGCCGCCGCCCGCGCGGCCGGGCAGCGCGGAGCCATCGGTCTCCTCGTTCGGGTCCTCCAGGTCGCCCACTTCGCTGGCGATGCCCGCTCTGGGGTCGGGGGGAAGCGGGTTGCCGGGGTTCGCATCCTCTTCCGGGTGCGAGGTCCCGGCTTGGCCGGTGGACGCCTGGGTGCGCTCGTGTTCGTCCGGTGACATGGGAAGGCTCCTGGGAACGGAAGCGCGAGACTACCGCCGCCGGCGTGAGGCGAACGGGACGCCGAGGTGCCGGCGTGCAAGCCCCGTGAACGCCGCTTCATCCCGCCTTGAGGCACGCGGACGCATGGTGCGGCGACCCGCTCGCGACCCTCACGCTGCCGCCCGCCGCATCCCGCGACCCCGATGCCTGCGGCCGGCGCCACCCGACGCGCCGATCGACACCGACATCGTGCTCACCCACCTGGACTTCGACCACGACCGTGTTCTGTTCCCACGACCCGGTGCAATTCGAAACGCTGTCCAGCAGGCCGCTGGATGCCCCGTGCCGGACGCATGCCACGGGCTGAACCTGTCCGCGCGCGAGCCCGCGGTCCACGGTCCGCGGCGGTCTTGACCTGGCCTCGAGGCAGCCGGGATACCGCGGGCCCGGTCGTGCTGGTGACAACGCCATGCCTCATCGCCTGACGTTACCGAAGAGCTACTGGGCCGACCGGGCCGTGCTGGCGCTGCTGATCGGCCTGAGCGCGTGGCTGGCGCTCACGCTGGCGCGCGGGCCCGCCGAACTGGCCGGGGTCTGGGCCAGCAACGGCATCCTCGCAGGCTGGCTGCTTTCGCGGCCCACCGCCAGCTGGCCTGGCTACGTGGCGGTGGGGCTCGCGGCGGAACTGCTGGCACGCATGCTGGCCGGGGACGCGCCGGCCCACGGGCTGGCGATAGCAGCCAGCAACCTGGTCGAGGTGCTGCTGCTGGCCGGCACGGTACGGCGCCTGGTGCCGGACACGCTCGACCCTCGCAGCTGGATGCGCCTGGGCGCCATCGCCACCGCGGCCACGCTGGTGGCCTGCCTGGCGTCGGGCCTGCTGGCCGCCGCGGTACTTCACTACCAGCATGGCGCCCCGTTCCTCCCCGCCCTTGCCCGATGGTTCGCCGCACACGTCGTGGGCATGGTGGTCGCGGCCACCACCACCCTGGTGGCGCACCGCGAGGGGCTGGGCCTGTTCATCGCGCCGCGCAGGCGCTGGAGCCTGGCCGGCATCCTGCTGCTCCTGGCAGCGGTCACCGCCGCCGCGTTCCTCACCCGCTACCCACTGCTGTTCCTCGCCTACCCGCCGCTGCTGCTGGCGGCGGTGCGGCAACGCTTCGCCGGCGCCGGACTGGGCGTGATCGCGATGGCCCTGGTGGCGACGGCCGCCACCGCCCTGGGCCACGGCCCGCTGTGGCAGCCCGGGATGGGCGACGACGACCGCGTCGCGCTGCTGCAGCTGTTCATCGCCGGCGGTTGCCTGATGACCATCCCCGTGTGCCTGGCCATGGCCGAACGCGACCGCCTCGCCGCCCGGCTGCACGAGAGCGAGTCGCGCTACCGCATGCTGGCGGACCATTCGCACGACGCCATCCTCCGCATCCGCGCCGACGGCGAGTGCGTCTACGCATCGCCGGCGGCGACCGAGATGCTGGGCTGGAGCGCGGGCGAACTGCTGGGTTCGCACTGGGAGCTTTTGCACCCCGACGACCGCGACCGCCAGCGGCAGGCGCTGGCCCGGGCCCTGGCCTCCGGCCAGCCGAGCACCGACCTCTACCGCCTGCGCCACAAGGACGGCCGCCACGTGTGGATCGAAGCGGTGTCGCGCGTCATTCCCGCCGCCGAGGACGGCGAGCCGGGACTGATCGTGATCGCCCGCAACGTCGACCAGCGCATCGCCACCGAGCAGGCGCTGGAAGCGAGCCGGCGCGAACTGGAGCGGCAGACCCGGGTGGACGCCCTCACCGACCTGGCCAACCGCCGGCAGTTCGACGAGCGCCTGCAACTGGCGCTGCGGCGGCTGCAGCGCCACGGCGTGCCCCTCGCCCTGCTCACCCTGGACGTGGACCGCTTCAAGCGGATCAACGACAGCCACGGGCATGCCGCCGGCGACGCCGTGCTGCAGGCCTTCGCCGCGCGGCTGCGCGCCAGCGTGCGCGAGACCGACCTGGTCGCCCGGCTGGGCGGCGACGAGTTCGCGATCCTGCTGGAGGACCTCACGCCCGGCGCCGCCGAGGCGGTGGCGCGCAAGGTGATCGAGGCCATGGCCGAGCCGGTCGAGACGGCCGGCACCCGCATCCCGGTGTCCACCAGCATCGGCATCGCCCGCGCCGAGCGGCCCACCGATGCCGCCACGCTGCTGGCCAGCGCCGACGCCGCGCTGTACGCGGCCAAGCGTGCCGGCCGCAATGGCTACCGCGTGGCGGGTGGGGACTAGGCAGTTGCGCGGCAGCGCGTGAGACCGCGCGCAATCCGAGGCGCCGCAGCCATGGGGCTGCCAAGCCGCCGGAACAGCACCCACCTTTGGACGCTGCTCGGCGTTCTTCCAGCCAGAGCTCGCCGCAGTGAAC
Source organism: Pseudoxanthomonas sp. (assembly GCA_035687185.1). Lineage (GTDB taxonomy): Bacteria > Pseudomonadota > Gammaproteobacteria > Xanthomonadales > Xanthomonadaceae > Pseudoxanthomonas. The sequence continues at coordinate 7,186 of DASRYN010000192.1, forward strand.
GGCTTCGTTCGACCCATAGCGGCGGTTCGCGTCTAACGGGTTTCCTCCTCGGCAAAAAGATGATCGAGATGCAGGTGCATGCCTATCCGTCGAAGGACGCCAGGATAGGGCAGGGTCCGGATGCCTTGGCGGTGCATTGCCGGGCGAGCTTTTGCAGGTAATCCCGTGCCCGCTCCATCTCCACGATTTGTTCGTCGAGCTTGGCGATCCTGGCCAAGGCCAGTTCGCGCGCACGCTGCCGATCCTGTCCCGAGTCGAGCGCCAGCAACTCCCGGATTTCCTCGAGCGTGAACCCGGCTCGCTGCGCCATGCGGATGAACCGCAGGCGGCGGACATCCGCTTCGCCGTAGCGGCGGATGCCGTCCCCTTTTTCCGGCGTCTCGAGCAGCCCCTTGCGCTGGTAGAAGCGGACGGTTTCCACGCCGACACCACCTGCTTCGGCGTACTTCTTGATCGACAGGCTCATGGGCTTGACTCCGTACTATGGTACGGACCTTAGGATGGCCGCCATTCGAGGACAAGCTCCCGTGGGAAGAAACATGAACGCTCAAAGCCAACCGCAGCGCAAGCGCGCAATCCTTTATCGCATGGTGATGGACCAGCATGTCTGCCCCTACGGCCTGAAAGCCAGGGACCTGCTGCGCCGCCAGGGTTTCGAGGTTGACGACCGCTGGCTGACCACGCGCGAGGCGGTAGACGCCTTTAAGGTCCAGCATCAGGTGACGACCACCCCGCAAACTTTCATCGGTGGCGAGCGGATCGGCGGCTACGACGACCTGCGCCGCCATCTCGGCAAGCCCGTAGCCGATCCCAAGGCGACGAGTTACCGGCCGGTGATCGCGCTGTTCGGCATGACCCTGCTGATGGCGCTCGCCGCGAGCCATGCCGTCCACGGCACGCCCTTCACGCTGCGTGCCGGCGAATGGTTCATCGGCTTCAGCATGGCCGTGCTGGCGCTGCTCAAGCTGCAGAACGTCGAATCCTTCGCAACGATGTTCCTGAACTACGATCTGCTGGCGAAGCGCTGGGTGCCATATTCCTATCTCTATCCTTTTGCCGAGGGGCTGGCGGGCATCCTGATGATCGCCGGGGCGCTGACCTGGTTGTCGGTACCGGTCGCGCTATTCATCGGCACGGTCGGCACGGTCTCGGTGTTCAGGGCAGTGTACGTCGATCGCCGCGAACTGAAGTGCGCCTGCGTGGGCGGGACGAGCAACGTGCCGCTCGGCTTCGTCTCGCTGACCGAAAACCTGATGATGGTCGCCATGGCGATCTGGATGGCGCTTGGCACCTTCGGCCTGCTGCCCGCCTGGGCGCACGCGATGTAATCCCGAGAACGCCGCTCCTGGCCGAAAGCGGACCACGCACATAACAAAAGAGGGCCCGGTTGGGGCCCTCTTCTCGGCTACGGCAATCGTTGGCTCACGCAAACGGATCCCGCAACACCATCGTGTGATCCCGGTCCGGGCCGGTGCTGACGATGGCCAGTTGGCAGCCGGCCAGCTCCTCCAGCGCGCGCAGGTAGGCGCGGGCCGCGGGGGGGAGCTTGTCCCATTCGGTGATGCCGTGGGTGCTCTCCTCCCAGCCGGGGAACTCCAGGTACACCGGGGTGCACTCCTCCCAGCCCTGGGCGTCCAGCGGGGCGTACTCGGTGCGCTTGCCGCGGTATTCGTAGGCGATGCACACCTTCAGCTTCTCCATGCCGTCCAGCACGTCCAGCTTGGTGATGCACAGGCCGGTGATGCCGTTGATGGCCACCGCGCGCTTGAGGGCGACGATGTCCATCCAGCCGCAGCGGCGCGGGCGACCGGTGGAGGCGCCGTACTCGGCGCCGCGGTCGCGGATGCCCTGGCCGATTTCGTCGTCCAGCTCGGTCGGGAACGGGCCGCCGCCGACGCGGGTGGCGTAGGCCTTGCAGATGCCCAGCACGTAGTCGATGTCCTGCGCGCCCACGCCGGTACCGGCCAGCGCGCCGCCGACGGTGGTGTTGGAGCTGGTGACGTACGGGTAGGTGCCGTGGTCGATGTCCAGCAGCGCGCCCTGCGCGCCCTCGAACAGCACGCGCTTGCCCTGCTTGCGCAGGTCGTGGCAGATGCCGGCCACGTCGGACTTCATCGGCTGCACGTACTCGCCGAAGGCCAGCGCCTCGTCCAGCGTCTGCTGGTAGTCCACGGCGTCCACGCCCAGGTACTTGGTCAGGACGAAGTTGTGGTAGTCCAGCGCGCTGCGCAGCTTCTCGGCCAGCTGGTCCGGGTAGTGCAGGTCGGCGATGCGGATGCCGCGGCGCGCCACCTTGTCCTCGTAGGCCGGGCCGATGCCGCGGCCGGTGGTGCCGATGGCCCTGCCGCCGGCGGCCTTCTCGCGCGCCTGGTCCAGGGCGATGTGGTACGGCATGATCAGCGGCGCAGCCGGGCTGATCTTCAGGCGCGAGCGCACTTCCACGCCGGCCGACTCCAGTTCGCCGATCTCCTTGATCAGCGCCGCCGGCGAGATCACCACGCCGTTGCCGATCAGGCACAGGGCGTCCTCGCGCAGGATGCCCGAGGGGATCAGGTGCAGGACGGTCTTCTTGCCGTTGATGACCAGGGTGTGGCCGGCGTTGTGGCCGCCCTGGAAGCGCACGACGGCGCCGATCTCCTCGGTGAGCAGATCGACGATCTTGCCTTTGCCCTCGTCGCCCCACTGGGCTCCGAGAACGACGACTGACTGGCCCATGGCCTGACTCCTGTGTAGCGGGCGGCCATCGGGGCCGCGGGAAGGGCGTGGCCGGGGTCCCGTCGCGGCCCTGGCGAGGCGCCATCGGGGCGGCCTCGGGCAATCGCGGGAACCCGGACACGGAAAAAGCCGGGCGGTGGCTTCCAGGGAAGCGGCCCGACCGGCTTTGGCGGATTATCCGGGTTTTGGCCGGGCCGGGCCACCGGCACGCGGGTGGTAGGAGCCGGGCTTGCCGGCGACCGGGGCGGCGCTGGGCGGCGCTGGGCGGCGCGGCGGCGCGGCGGCACGGCGGCGCGGGGGTCGCCCGCAAGGCGGGCTCCTACAACGGCGGGGGCGTCGCGCTTTCGGCAGGAGCTGGCCTTGCCGGCGACCGGGGCGGCGTTGGGTGGCGCTGCGGCGCGGCGGCACGGGGGTCGCCCG
>DASRYN010000193.1:0-2290 GCA_035687185.1 Pseudoxanthomonas sp.
CACCGGCAAGGTGGCCGACGGCGCGGCCCTGGCCGAGCGCGCCGGCCGCACCATGGGCGAGATCGTGGCCTCGGTGCAGCGGGTGACCGACATCATGGCCGAGATCAGCGCCGCCTCGCAGGAGCAGGCCGCCGGCATCGAGCAGGTCAACCAGACCATCGTGCAGATGGACGAGACCACCCAGCAGAACGCGGCCCTGGTGGAAGAGGCCTCGGCCGCCGCCCGGGCCATGGAGGAACAGGCCGCCAGCCTGGCCCAGGCCATCGCCGTGTTCCGCATCGAGGGACAGGGCGCCCCGCTGCCCACTCAAGCCCCGGCCCCGGCCGCGGTGCCGTTGCCGGTGCGCAAGGCCACCGCCGCCCCGCGCAGCGCCCCGCTCCCCCGCACCGTCGGCAACGCCGCCGTCAGCCACGACGCGGACTGGGCGGAGTTCTGAGCCCGCGCGGCCGGGCCCGGTGGCGACCCCGGGCCCGTGTGCGGGCGGCATCAACTTCGGCGGCGCCGCGCCGATAGAACGGCCGACGGGCCGCGTCCGCCACGCAGCATCCACGGATCGACATGAGCGCCACCCACCTGCCGCATCCGCCCACCGACCACCGCGAGTTCGCCTTTTCCGACCGGGACTTCCGCCGGGTCTGCCAGATGATCCACGCCCGCGCCGGGATCGCCCTGGCGCCGGGCAAGCGCGACATGGTCTACGGCCGGCTGTCGCGGCGCCTGCGCGCCCTGGGCCTGAACGAGTTCGGCCGCTACCTGGACATGCTGGAGGCCGACCCCGACGGCGAGGAATGGCAGTCGTTCACCAACGCCCTGACCACCAACCTCACCGCCTTCTTCCGCGAGCCGCACCATTTCGAGCGCCTGCGCGCGCAGCTGCGCGAGCTCGGCGGCGGCACCACCCTCCGGCTGTGGTCCTGCGCCGCATCCACCGGCGAGGAGCCCTATTCCATGGCCATCACCGCCTGCGAGGCCTTCGGCAGCGCGAACCCGCCGGTGCGCATCGTCGCCACCGACATCGACACCCAGGTACTGGCCACCGCGCGGCGCGGCGTGTACCCGCTCGAGCGCATCGCCGGGCTGGACGAGGGCCTGCGCCGCCGCTACTTCCAGCGCGGCACCGGGCCCAACGAGGGCCGCTGCCGGGTCAACCCGGCGCTGCAGGCGCTGGTGGAGTTCCGCCCGCTCAACCTGCTGGCCGAACGCTACGACGTGGGCGGCACCTTCGCCGCGCTGTTCTGCCGCAACGTGATGATCTACTTCGACAAGGCGACCCAGCGCGCCATCCTCTCGCGGCTGGTCCGGCACATGGACGCCTCCAGCCTGCTCTACACCGGGCACTCGGAGAACTATCTGCACGCCGCCGACCTGATCCAGCCCTGCGGGCGCACCCTGTACCGCCGCAACCCCTCGGCGGTGCGCGCATGACCGCCCTGCACGCCGACGAGATCCTGCGCTACCGCGACCCGCAGTTCCGCGTGCCGGCCGCCAAGCTGCTGCCCACCCAGTATCTGGTGGTGGACGACGGCACCGCGCTGGTCACCGTGCTGGGCTCGTGCGTGGCCGCGTGCATCCGCGACCCGATGCTGCGGCTGGGCGGGATGAACCACTTCCTGCTGCCCGACGGCAACGGCGGCGACGGCGCGCCCGCGCGCTACGGCAGCTACGCCATGGAGGTGCTGATCAACGAGCTGCTCAAGCGCGGCGCCAGCCGCAAGCGGCTGGAGGCCAAGGTGTTCGGCGGGGCCAACGTGCTCAAGGGCTTCACCAGCAACCCGGTGGGCACCCGCAATGCCGAGTTCGTGCGCACCTACCTGGACGCCGAGCGCATCCCGGTGGTGGCCGAGGACCTGCGCGGCATCCACCCGCGCAAGGTCTGGTTCTTCCCGCAGACCGGCAAGGTGATGGTGTACCGCCTGCCCCACGCCCACGACGCCGAGGTGGCCGCGGCCGAGTCGGCCGTGCGCGCGCGGCTGTCGCGCACCCCGGTCAGCGGCGGCGTGGAGCTGTTCTGATGGAGCAGCCGGTCCGCGTACTGGTGGTGGACGATTCGGCCGTGGTGCGGCAGCTGCTGACCGAGCTGCTGGCCCGCGATCCGGGGATCGAGGTGGTCGGCGCGGCCGCCGACCCGTTGCTGGCACGCGAGAAGATCAAGCGCCTCAACCCCGACGTGCTGACGCTGGACGTCGAGATGCCGCGCATGGACGGCCTGGCCTTCCTGGAGAACATCATGCGCCTGCGGCCGATGCCGGTGGTGATGGTGTCCTCGCTGACCGAGCGCGGCGCCGACATC
>DASRYN010000194.1:0-9353 GCA_035687185.1 Pseudoxanthomonas sp.
ACGACGCTGGACGCGGTCCAGGTCACCGCCCGCAGGGCGGCGCTGGATGCCGATTCCGGCAGCGCCTCGCGCCTGGGCCTGAGCGTGCTGCGCACGCCGGCCTCGGTCACCGTGATCGACCGCGCCACGCTGGATGCGCGCGGCGCGCGCACCACCCAGGAGGCGCTGGCCGGCATCCCCGGGCTGACCGTCGCCTCGCCGCCCGGGCACGGCAACGCGGTCACCTGGCGCGGCTTTTCCGGCAGCCAGATCGGCCAGCTGTTCAACGGCATCGACGTGCAGTACGCCACCATCGCGGCGCGCCCGGTGGATGCCTGGCAGTACGCGCGCATCGAGGCCATCGGCGGGCCGTCGAGCTTCCTGCACGGGGTCGGCGCGCTGGGCGGGGCGATCAACTACGTCACCCGGCTGGCCAGCCTGGAGGACGACGGGGCGCGCTGGCAGGCGTCCTGGGGCTCGCACCGCGACGGCACGCTGGCGATGGGCGCCAACCTGCGCGACGCGGCCGCACGCCAGGCGCTGGCGCTGGACCTGAGCCTGCGCGACGGCGAAAGCTGGGTCGACGGGCAGGCGCGCGAGGCGCTGGCCGCGGCCGCGTCGTGGCGCACGCGGTTGGCGCCGGGCGTCGAGCACACGCTGGCGCTGGAATACCAGGACGAGGACGTGCGCCGCCCCTACTGGGGCACCCCGGTGCGCCCGACGGCGGGCGGGCGCCTGTCGGTGCCGGCGGAGAGCGTGGGGCGCAACTACAACGTCGCCGACGGCCGCTACGGCCAGCAGGTGCTGTGGGCGCGCTCGCTGCTGGAATGGGAGGCCGGCGAGCGCGACCGGGTGCGCAACACCGCCTACCACTACGACGCGCTGCGCGACTACCGCAACGTGGAAAGCTACCGCCTGGCCGCCGGCGGCGCCGGCGTGGTGCGCTCGGGCGCGCTGCTGCAGCGCCACGACCAGCAGGTGTGGGGCAACCGCGTGGAATGGCTGCACGACGGCGCGCTGGCCGGGCGGCCCTCGCGCTGGAGCCTGGGCGCGGAGGCCAGCTACAACCGGCAGACGCGCCATCCGCTCTCGCTGCCGGTGGCGTTCGACACGGTGCCGCTGGACGCGGCCACGCCCGGCCGCTTCCTGGACGTGCCCGGCGCGTCGCTGGCCTTCGTGCCCGACCGCACCAACCGCCTGCGCAGCCAGGCCGCGTACGCCGAGAACCTGACCGAACTGGCGCCCTCGCTGTCGCTGCTCACCGGCCTGCGCCACGAGCGCATCGTGCTCGACGTGGTGAACCACCGCGCCGCCAGCCCCGCCAACCCGGCGCGCTTCGAGCGGCGCTACGCGCCCACCACCGGCCGCGTGGCGCTGGACTGGGCCGTGTCCGCGCAGGCGGGCGTCTACGTGCAGGCGAGCACCGCGGCCGACCCGCCGTCCGGCGTGCTGAGCACCGCCAGCTTCGCCACGGTGCGCGACTTCGACCTCTCCCGCGGCCGCCAGGCCGAGCTGGGCGCGAAGTTCCAGTCGGCCGACGGCCGCGGCCACGCCACCGTGGCCGCCTACCGCATCGTGCGCCGCAACCTGGCCGTGGCCGACCCGGCCAACCCCGGCCAGACGCTGCCGGTGGGCAGGCAGTCCTCGCGCGGCATCGAGCTGGCGTTCGGCTGGAAGCCGCTGGACGCGGTGTCCGTGGACGGCAACCTGGCCTGGGTGGACGCGCGGCTGGACGAGTTCCGGGAAACCGTGCGAGGGCAGGTGGTGTCGCGCGCGGGCAACGTGCCGGCCAATACGCCGGCGCGCGTGGGCAACCTGTGGCTGGACTGGGCCTTCGCCCCGCGCTGGTCCGCCGGCGCGGAGCTGCGCGCGGTGTCCTCGCGCTATGCCGATGCCGGCAACAGCCGCGTGGCCGCGGGCTATGCCACCTGGGGCGCACACCTGCGCTGGAGGACCGATCCCGGGGGCGAGCTGGTGCTGCGCGGCCGCAACCTGGGCGATCGCCGCTACATCGCCCACGCGCTGGGCGCGGACATGGCCTGGCTCGGCGAACCGCGCAGCTGGGAACTGGTGCTGCGACGCGCGTTCTAGCGCCGATGCCGGCTTCGTCCCCATCCTGCACACTCGGCCCGGGCGTTTCCGCGCACCGGACCCAGGAGCCCGCATGAACCCGATCCCACCCTGGAACGCAGGCATCGCCCGTGTCGGCCGCCGGCTGGCGGCCGCGGCGCTGCTGGCGCTGGCCGCGTGCACCGGTGCCACGCCCACGCCGCCCCCCACGGCGGCGCAGCCCGCGGTCGAGCCGTGGACCCTGCCCGCGCCGCCCGGCGCCGCGCAGCCGGACCTGGCGCTGGCGCCGGACGGGCGCTTGCTGCTGAGCTGGCTCGAACCGGCCGGCGATGGCGGCCACCGCCTGCGCCTGGCGACCACCGGGCCCGGCAGTGCGCATTGGGCGCCGCCGCTCACCGTCGCCGAAGGCGGGGACTGGTTCGTCAACTGGGCCGACACCCCGCACGTCCACGCCCTGGCCGACGGCTCGCTGTGGGCGCACTGGCTGCGCAACACCGGCCCGACGCGCATGGACTACGGCATCGCGCTGGTGCGCTCCGGCGACGGCGGCCGCAGCTGGTCGGCGCCGCAGCAGGTGCATCCGCCCGGCACGCGCGGCGACCACGGCTTCGTCACCTTCTGGGCCCAGGGCGAGGACCGCCTGGGCATCGCCTGGCTCGACAGCCGGCAGAAAGCCGCCGCGGCCGGCGCCGGCGGCCATGCCGGGCACCACGGCGCCGGGCCGCCGATGATGCTGCGCGCGGCCATCCACGGCCCGCACGGCGCGCAGGAGGCGGAGTGGCCGCTGGATCCGTCCACCTGCGACTGCTGCACCACCGCCTCGGCGCGCACCGCGCGCGGCGTGGTCGTGGTCTACCGCGGGCGCGACGGCGAGGAGGTGCGCGACACCCGCCTCGTGCGCCTGGAGCAGGGAACCTGGACGTCGCCGCGCGACGTGCATGCCGACGGCTGGCGCTTCCCCGGCTGCCCGGTCAACGGCCCGGCCGTGGCCGCCGACGGCGACCGCGTGTGGGTGGCCTGGTACACCGAGGCCGGCGGCGTGCCCGAACTGCGCATGGCGCGCTCGGACGACGCCGGCGACCGCTTCGGCGCACCGGTGACCCTGGCCCGCGGCGCGCAGGTGCTCGGGCGCGTGGCGCTGGCCTTCGGCGACGGCGCGCTGTTCGCCGCCTGGCTGGAGGAAGCCGCGCCGGCGTCGCAGCGGCTGGTGCTGGCGCGCTACGGCCCGGACCTGTCGCGCACCGCGCAGGTGGGCGTGGCCGCGGTGCAGGCACGCGGGCGCGCCAGCGGACTGCCGCGGCTGCAGTGGTCCTCGGGCGCCGCGTGGCTGGTGTGGACCGAGACCCGCGAAGGGCAGCCGGTGCTGCGCGGCGCCGTGGTCCGCTGAGCATGCGCGTCAGGCGTACTGCATCTTGCGGCTCATGCCGCCGTCGGCCACGAACTCCTGCCCGGTGACGAACCCCGACAGCGCCGGCGACAGCAGCCAGACGGCCAACGCGGCCACGTCCCGCGGCGTGCCCACGCGCCCGGCCGGATGCTGGGCGTGGTCGCGGGCCGACAGCCGCGGCGCGCGCCGCCGCGCCGGTGCGCGCCAGGCGTCGGTGGCGATCCAGCCGGGGCTGATGCAGTTCACCCGCACCGCCGGGCCCTCGCTCAGCGCCAGTGCGTGGGTGAAGGCGAGCAGCCCGCCCTTGGCCGCCGCGTAGGCCTCGCTGTGCGGTTCGGACTGGTGGGCGCGGGTGGAGGCGATGTTGACGATGGCCCCGCCGTCCGCGGCGTGGCGCAGCGCGGGCAGGGCATGGCGGCTGCACAGGAAGGCGGCGTGCAAGCTGGACAGGCCGCGGTTCCAGCCCGCCGTGTCCAGCCGATCCAGCGGCGCCACGTGCGGGTCGGGCAGGCCGGCGTTGTTGACCAGGCCGTCGATGCGCCCGAAGCGGTCCAGCGCCGCCTGCACGAACGCGGCCACGCCGCGCTCGCGGGTCGCGTCCACGCGCCGGAACAGGCTGCGGCGCGGCAGGTTCCACTCGCGCAGGCAGGCGCGTCCGGCCTCCGCGTCCAGGTCGGCGATGGCCACGTGCCCGCCGGCGCCGAGCACCGCCTGGGCGATGCCGCGGCCGATGCCCTGCGCGCCGCCGGTGACCAGCACCACGCGGTCCTGCAGCGGCGCGGGGTGCCAGGGTTCGATGGGCGGGAGCAGCGGCATGGCGGGCGGGGCGGGGTGGAGGCGGCGCCAGTCTCGCGCGCCGCGCATGCAGGCGGCGTGGGCGCTCAGTCCGACATCAGCCGGCGCCAGCCGTCGTGGCCGAGCCCGCGCAGCGTGGCGTAGTTGCGCTCGACGATGGTGTCCGGGTCGGGGAAGGCGTCCACCGCGCGGCTGACGCTGTCCTCGCGCAGCAGGTGCAGGGTCGGGTAGGGCGCGCGGTTGCTGTAGTTCTCGATGTCGTCCGGTCGGCTGTCGGCGAACTGGTAGTCCGGGTGGAAGCTGGCCACCTGCAGCACGCCGTCCAGCGCCAGCGCCTCGACCAGGGCGTCGGCCTGGTCGAGGAAATCGTTGTAGTCGAGGAAGTCCTGCAGCACGTGCGGGTGCACCAGCAGTGTGGTGTCCACCTGCCCGGCCGGGGTGTCGCGCAGGTACAGCAGCTCCCCGGCCAGCTGCTCCAGCAGCGCCTCGGGCGTGGTGGCGTCGCTGGCCACGATGCGCACCTGCTCCCTGGCGTACACCGCCTTGGCGAAGGGGCACAGGTTCAGGCCGATCACCGCCCGTTCCAGCCAGCGGCGGGTGGCGGCGATGGGGTCGCGCGGGTGCGGGGGCAGGGTCATGGTCAGTCCCGGAAGTTGTCGAACTGCAGCGGTATGCCGAAGTCGGCCTTGCGCAGCAGGGCGATGGCCTCCTGCAGGTCGTCGCGCTTCTTGCCGCTCACGCGCAGCTTCTCGCCGTTGATCTGGCTTTCCACCTTCAGCTTCGCCTCCTTGATCGCGGCGGCGATCTTCCTGGCCGTCTCGCGCTCGATGCCCTGCTTGACGGTGACCTTCTGCCGCGCGCCGGCCAGGTTGCTCTCCACCTCGCCCAATTCCAGGCAACGCGCGTCGATGCCGCGGGCGACCAGCCGCGCGCGCAGGATCTCGGTCATCTGCCTGAGCTGGAAGTCGCTGGGCGCGGACTGGGTGATCAGGCCGTCCTCGCGCACGAACCGGGCGTCCACGCCCTTGAAGTCGAAGCGGTTGGCCAGCTCGCGGTTGGCCTGGTCCACCGCGTTGGTCAGCTCGTGGGTGTCGACCTCGGAGACGACGTCGAAGGAGGGCATGGCGGCGGCACGGGAAGGGAAGGGGCGCATTCTAGCGCCGCGCCTGGCCGCGGCCGCGCGCGCGGGGCGATAATCGCGCCATGCCCGTCTCCCGCTCGCCCCTGGCCGCCGCCGGCTGGATGCTCGCCGCCGTCGCCTGCTTCTCGGTGATGGACGCGGGCATGAAGCTGCTTTCGGCCCATTACCCGCCGCTGCAGGTGACCATGCTGCGCGGCGCGGCCTCGCTGCCGTTCGTGCTGGTGTGGGTGCTGGCCACCGCCGGGGCGCGCTCGATCGTCCCGGTGCGCTGGGGGCTGCATCTGCTGCGCGGCGCGCTGGGGATGGCCATGATCGGCTGCTTCGTCTACGCGCTGCGGCGCATGCCGCTGTCCACCGCGTACACGATCTACTTCGTCGCGCCGCTGCTGGTGGCCGCGCTGTCGGTGCCGCTGCTGGGCGAGCGCGTCGGCCCGCGGCGCTGGACTGCCATCGGCATCGGCCTGCTGGGCGTGGTGGTGGTGCTGCGGCCGGGCGCGGACGGGATCGTGTCGTTCCCCGGGCTGATGGTGCTGCTGGCCGCCACCGCCTACGCGGTGGCCGCGGTGACGGTGAGCCTGCTCACCCGTACCGACACGCCGCAGTCGATGGTGGTGTGGTTCCTGCTGATCATGGCCGTGGGCGCGGGCGTGGCGGCGATCCCCGGCTGGGTGCCGCTGCGCTGGGACCACGCCGCGCTGATCCTCGGCATGGGCCTGGCCGGCGCCCTGGGGCAGGTCGCGCTGACCCAGGCGTTCCTGCGCGGCGAGGCCTCGCTGGTGGCGCCGCTGGAGTACACCGGCCTGGTGTGGGTGATCGGCTGGGACTGGCTGCTGTGGCGCGCGCTGCCCGACGCGGCCACCTGGACCGGCGCGGCGATCATCGTCGCCAGCGGCCTGTACCTGCTGCGCCGCGAGCGCGCCGTGGGTGCGGGACGGGCGCCGCCCATCGACCACTCCTGAGGCGCGCCGCGCCGGTCGCCCCGACGGACGACGGACGGGCCCGTGCGGGCCCGTCCGTGCGCGGCCGTGGCGGCCGGAAGCGGCCGGGCGTCAGAAGCGCGCGCCCAGGCCCACGCCGACCACCCACGGGTCGAGCTTGAGCTCCTCGCCGGTGCCCTCGCCGCCCACGCGCATTTCCGGACGCGCGTGCATGTAGCGCACGTCGGTGCGGGCGAACCAGGTCGAGTTGATGTTGTAGTCCACGCCCACGGTGCCGATGGCGCCCTTGGCGGTCTCCAGCCCCACGTGCTCGCCGGCGCCGGCGATGTCCTCGTTGCTGAAGTTGGACTCGTAATAGCCCAGGCCCACGAACGGGCGGAACACGTTGTCGGGCTGGCCGAAGTGCCACTGCGCGCTCAGCGCCACCGGCTGCTGGGCCACGGTGCCGACCTTGCCGACGCCGTCGGCGCGCACGCGATGGTCGAACTTGTCGGCCGCGCCCCACAGCTCCACGCCGAAGTTGTCGGTGGCGTGCCAGGTGGCGCTCACGGTCGGGGCCGGGTCGCCGTCGACCTCCACGCCGTTGCCGGGGTCGGACGGATCCAGGTGCGACAGGCTGCCGACCACGGAGAAGCGCTTGCCCGCGGCGGAATCGGTGGACGCCTCCTGGGCGAAGGCGGGCGCGGCGACGGCCAGCGCGGGAACCAGGGCCAGAGTCAGGATTCGAATGGACCGCATGGGGGAGTCTCCTCTTCGTTGTTGTAGTGCCCTTGGAGTGGGCGCGGCCGAAGCTATCGGCGCGCGGATGAACCGCGCCATGCCCGCGTCCGCTGGTGCCCAGGATGGTTCAGCCAGGGGGCGCAAACCCTTGCGCGACGGGGCTTTGCGCGGCCCGGGAAGTTCATGCAGCTCAGCGCGGCGTGAGCGGCACGCCGTGCCCGCGAAGGGTGCCTGCGCAGGTCCAGTCCGCTTGGGGCCGCGCGTTTCCGCCGCGCGCGCGCATCCGCCGCGTGCGCCAGGTGGCGCCGCCGCGGGTGCCCGCCGGTCGATGCCCCGCGCATCCCGCAGGGGCGGGTTCCGCGCCACGTGACCGGACCGTGGCCGTGCGCTCCCTCTGCCGGCGAATGGTCTCCAATGAAACCTTCCCGGGCGGCCGCCATGCGCCGCGACCGCGAAACCGCGGAGGTTGGCGGGGGGGTATGCGGGCGGCCACAATAGGGGTCTTTCCCCACGAAGAACCGCCGGAGCCCTGGCATGGCCGAAATCAAGGAAGCGCGCGTCCCCGACATCGGGGACTACAGCGACGTCCCCGTCATCGAAGTCCTCGTCGCCGTCGGCGACACCGTGGCCAAGGACCAGGGCCTGGTCACGCTGGAATCGGACAAGGCCACGCTGGAAGTGCCCTCGCCCTACGCCGGCGTGGTCAAGGAGCTGAAGGTCAAGCTCGGCGACGCCCTGTCCGAGGGCAGCGTCGTGGCGCTGATCGAGGTCGGCGAGGCCGCCGCCCCGGCGCCCACCCCGGCCAAGCCTGCCGCCGCGCCGTCGCCGGCCGAGACGGTCAAGACCGCCGAGACCGGAACCAAGGTCGAGCCGGTGGCCATGCCGGTGCAGCCGGACCAGATCGCCCGCCGCGAGATCGCCCAGGTCCAGCCGGCCCGGCCCGGCACCGACCCCGAAGCCGCGCCGCCGCGCACGCCGCCGGTGGAGTTCGGCGCCGAGAGCGTGCTGCCGGAGAAGGTGCCGTACGCCACGCCGGCGGTGCGCCTGTTCGCGCGCGAGCTGGGCGTGGACCTGTTCCAGGTGCAGGGCAGCGAACGTGGCGGCCGCATCACCCGCGAGGACGTGCAGCGCTACGTCAAGGCCGCGCTGGCCGGCGGCGCGCCGGCCGCGTCGGGCGCCCCGGCCGGCGGCGGCGGGCTCAACCTGCTGCCATGGCCCAAGGTGGACTTCGCCAAGTTCGGCGAGGTGGAGACGCAGCCGCTGTCGCGGATCAAGAAGATCTCCGGCGCCAACCTGGCGCGCAACTGGGCGGTCATCCCGCACGTGACCCAGTTCGACCAGGCCGACATCACCGACCTGGAAGCGCTGCGCGTGCAGCTCAACAAGGAGAACGAGAAGGCCGGCATCAAGCTGACCATGCTCGCCTTCCTGCTCAAGGCCAGCGTCGCGGCCCTGAAGAAGTTCCCCGAGTTCAACGCCTCGCTGGACGCCAGCGGCGAGAACCTCACGCTGAAGAAGTACTTCCACATCGGCTTCGCCGCCGACACCCCCAACGGGCTGGTCGTGCCGGTGATCCGCGACGTGGACCGCAAGGGCGTGCTGGAGCTGGCGCGGGAAACCGCCGAGCTGGCGAAGAAGGCGCGCGACGGCAAGCTGGGGCCGGCCGACATGAGCGGTGGCTGCTTCTCCATCAGCTCGCTGGGCGGCATCGGCGGCACCGCGTTCACTCCGATCATCAACGCGCCGGAGGTGGCCATCCTCGGCGTGTCCAAGTCGGCGACGCAGCCGGTGTGGGACGGCAAGCAGTTCCAGCCGCGGCTGATGCTGCCGCTGTCGCTGAGCTACGACCACCGCGTGATCGACGGCGCCGCCGCCGCGCGCTTCACCGCCTACCTGGTGCAGGTCCTGGCGGACATGCGCCGCGTGCTGCTCTGAGGGCCAGGCACGGCACGCAAGGCGCGGCACCGCCGCGCCGCCGCAACGGGCGCCAGGCCATGGATGGCCGGGCCGGACGTTCCGGAGCCGCTGGATTCGCGCCAGGGATGGCAACTGCCAAATTGAAGCGAGGCTGTTAATGGCGAACACGATCGAAGTGAAGGTCCCGGACATCGGCGACTACAGCGACGTCCCGGTGATCGAGGTGCTGGTCGCCCCGGGCGACGCGGTCAAGAAGGACCAGGGCCTGGTCACGCTGGAATCGGACAAGGCCACGCTGGAAGTGCCGTCCACGGCCGAGGGCGTGGTCAAGGAAGTGAAGGTCAAGGTCGGCGACCGGCTCTCCGAAGGCAGCGTGGTGGTGGTGCTGGAGGCCGGTGGCGCCGCG
>DASRYN010000195.1:0-10930 GCA_035687185.1 Pseudoxanthomonas sp.
CTGGTCGAGGACGACCCCACCGTGGCCGAGGTGATCGCCAGCCTGCTGCGGGCGCAGGGGCACCGCGTCGCGCACGCGCCGCACGGCCTGGCGGCGCTGGCCGACGTCGCGGTGGCCCGCTTCGACCTGGCACTGCTGGACCTGGACCTGCCGGGCCTGGACGGCCTGTCGCTGGCCCGCCAACTGCGCGCGCAGGGGTTCACCTCGCCGTTGGTGGCCGTCACCGCGCGCGCCGACGCCGAGGCCGAGCAGCTGGCGCGCGCCGCCGGCTTCGAGGGTTTCCTGCGCAAGCCGGTGACCGGCGAGATGCTCGCCGCCGCGATCGACGCGGTGCTGCCGGAATCGGCCGAGGTATGAACCGGGCGAAGGCCGCGGCCGTGGCCTGGCTGCTGGCGCTGGCCGCCGCCGGTCCGGCACCGGCCACCGAGCGCCCGCCGCTGCTGGGCGGCCTGCTGGCGCAGTCGCGCATCCTCTACCCGCTGCGGGTGGACGGCTGGCGGGCGGTGTCCGAGCAGCGCTACGCGCAGCAGGCCGCCGGCGCCTCGGTGCGCTACGACAACAACCAGAAGCAGACCTGGCTGGACCTGTACTTCTACCCGTGGTCCGGGCGCGGTCCCGACGCACTGGCCGCCGTGGCGCGTGCCGAGCGCGACAGCATCGCGGCTACCGCACGCGCCTCCGGACGCGCCGCGGAACTGCAGGCGCTGGAGCGCTTCCGCCTGCCCACCGCGGGCGCGCAGGGCACCGACGCCTGGCGGCTGGCGCTGGCGTACCCGGAGGAACGGCGGGGCTCGGCGATGGTCGTGTTCCAGCACGGCATGTATCTGGTCAAGCTGCGCGCGAGCGCGACCGGGGCGGAGCCGGCGGCGGTGCTGGAGGCGGCCACCGCGTTCGTGGCAGCGCTGGCGCCGCGCATACGCATCGCCAGCACCGGCGGCTGCTGGCTGCCTGCGCGCGTCGAGCTGGTCGACGGCCCGCTGCCCGATCCGCTCGCGGCGCACGTGCTGGCCAGCTACCGCGAGGGGCAGGGTCCAGTGGCCGCGGTCGCGCTGGCCGACCGGGTGCTGGCCGCCCGCTCCGAGCAGGCGCGGGCCGCAACGCTGGCGCAGGCGCTGGCCGCCGCGCTGTACCCGGGATGCGTGGCGCCCGAAGCCATCGAGCTCGACGTGCCCGCGGACCTGCGCGAGATCCGCATTGAGTACCGCGCCCCGGACGCGGATCCGGCCCCGGGCGGGAGCTATCAGGGCCTTCCACTGCCGCCGCGCTCCGCTACGGGTTGAGCCTCGCGCTGGCGCAAGGCAGCGCTGGACCCGGCGCCCCGCCGCGGGGCCATGACCGCCCCTCCGCTATTGCGAATGCTAGTGATTCGCATTTAAGATGGGTGCATCCGGTCAGCAGTCGCCCGCCGGAGCCCCCACCCGCCGGCCGGGTGCGGCGGCCGGGCGGCCGCCGCGTCCCGCGGGCACGAAACGCTCCCGAAGGACATGCCCCGCACCCTCTCCCTCCCCCCATCCCCCTCCGTCCCTGCGCGGCGCGCGGCGCTGCCGGCCGCGCTGCTGCTCGCCCTGGCCGCGCCGGTGCAGGCCGAAGCGGTAGCCGACGCCAAGGAACTGGACGCCGTCCAGGTCACCGGGCAGCGCGTCGACAACCGCAGCGCGATGGCCACCCGCCTGGACCTCTCGCTGCGCGAGACCCCGCAATCGGTCAGCGTGCTCGACCGCGACCTGCTCGACGACTTCGCGCTGACCTCGGCCAACGACGCGCTCGGCCTGGTGCCCGGCGTCGGCGTGGAGCAGGTCGAGACCGACCGCACCTACTACACCGCGCGCGGCTTCGACATCGTCAACTTCCAGCGCGACGGCCTCGGCCTGCCGCTGCCGTACGGCATCCAGAACGGCGACCTGGATACCGCGCCGTACGAGCGCATCGAAGTGTTGCGCGGCGCCAACGGGCTGATGTCGTCCACCGGCAATCCGTCGGCCACGGTGAACTTCGTGCGCAAGCGCCCCACCGAGGCGTTCCAGGGCAGCGTGGCCGTGGCCCTGGGCAGCTGGGACACCTGGCGCGTGGACGCCGACGTGTCCGGCCCCCTGGGCGCGGGCGGCGCGGTGCGCGGCCGCGCCGTCGCGGCCTGGGAGGAGGGAGACAGCTACCTGGACCGCCATGCGCGCGAGAAGCAGGTGGCTTACGCCGTCGTCGAGGCCGACCTGGGCACGTCCACCGTGCTCGCCGCCGGCGCCTCGTACCAGCACAACCGGCCACAGAGCCCGCTGTGGGGCGCGCTGCCGCTCTACTACACCGACGGCACGCCGACGCGCTTCGACGTGTCCACCAGCACCGCGGCCGACTGGGCCTACTGGGACGGCAGGGACGCGCGCGTCTTCGTCGATCTCGCCCACGGCTTCGGCAACGGCTGGCAGGCCAGGGTCGCGCTCAACCACGAGGACCTGCGGGACGACACCCAGCTGTTCTACGTCTACGGCACGCCCGACCGCGAAACCGGGCTGGGCCTGTTCGCCTATCCGTCGGACTACGCCGGCCACTACCGCGCCAGTTTCGCCGACGCCTGGGCCAGCGGCCCGCTGCGCCTGTTCGGGCGCGAACACGAGGTCGTGGCCGGGGCCAGCGTGGCGCGCGGCAGGAACCAGGAGACCTCCTGGTACGGGAACGACATCGGCACGCCGCTGCCGCCGCTGGAGGAGTTCGACGGCCGCTACCCGAAGCCGGCCTTCGACGCCTTCTCCGACGGCTCGGACTACGACTACGCGCGCAGCAGCCTCTACGCCACCGTGCGCTGGAACCTGCACGACCGGCTGAAGCTGGTCACCGGCGCCAGCCGCAGCCGCGTGGACACCGAAGGCCACAGCTACGGCGAGCCGAACGACTTCGACGACACCCGCACCACGCCCTTCGCCGGGCTGGTGCTGGACCTGGACCGGCACCATTCGCTCTACGCCAGCCACGGCGAGATCTTCAACCCGCAGAGCGAGACCGATGCGGAGAACCGCCTGGTCGGCGCGCTGACCGGCGACAACGCCGAGCTGGGCTGGAAGGGCGAGTGGCTGGACGGCGCGCTCAACGCCTCGTTGGCGCTGTTCCGCGCGCGCCAGCGCAACCTGGCGGAGGCGGCCGGCTTCGATCCGGGCACCGGCCGCACCTACTACGCGGGCAGCGACGCCGAGTCGCGCGGCTACGAGGCCGAGATCGCCGGCCACGTGGCGAACTGGCGGCTCAGCGCCGGCTACGCGCGCCTGCGCATCGAGGACGACGACGGTGCCGCGGCGCGCACCTACGTGCCGCGGCAGACGCTGCGCGTCGCGGCCACCTGGCAGGCGCCGCTGCCCGGGCTTCGGCTGGGCGCCCGCCTGCGCTGGCAGGACGCGATCCACGACGACCAGGTCGCCCAGGCCGCCGACGGCACCGCCACGCCGGTGCGCGTGCGCCAGGACGCCTACGCGCTGCTCGGGCTGATGGCGCGCTACGACTTCGCGGGCCGGTGGAACGTCACCCTCAACGTGGACAACGCCACCGACGAGAAGTACATCCCCAGCCTGTACTGGGACCAGGCCTTCTACGGCGCGCCGCGCAGCGCCACCCTCACCGTCGGCTACCGGTTCTGACATGGCACGGGTCGCCGCCGCTCCTGCCGTCCCGCGCCGGCGCCAGCGCGCCGGCGTCGCCTCGCGGGTATGCGCCGCGCTGTTCGGCGGCTATTTCCTCGCCCACGGCGCGACCGCGTTCCTGACCGGTGCGCTCCCGTTCGCGCGGGTGGACCGGGTCATCGCCGCCAGCCTGCTGGCGTTCGCGGTGTGGTGCGCCGCCGCGATCTACGTGTTCGCCGCGCGCAGCGCATGGCGGGCCTGGGGGACCCTGCTGCTGCTCGGCGGGGCCCTGCTCGCGGTGCCGATGCTGTTCCCCGGGTGGGCGTCGCGGCCATGAAGAACTCGTTCCTGCAATCGATGGCGTGGCTGCACACCTGGGCCGGGCTGGTGGCGGGCTGGCTGCTGTTCGCGATCTTCGTCGGCGGCACGCTGGCCTGCTTCGACAAGGAACTGGACGACTGGATGCGCCCGGCGCTGCACGGCACGCAGCCGCCGGAGACGCCGCGCTTCGATGCCGCCATGGCCTGGGCGCGCGAACGCATGCCGGACGCGCACGCGTGGTGGGCGCATGCCGGCACCGCGCGCGACCGCGCGGTCACGGTGCACGCCGCGCACGACGACGGGACCGTGGCCAGTGCCGCGCTGGACCCGAACACCGGCGCCCTGGTGCCGGACACGGCCGGCGGCAGCTTCTTCTTCGAACTGCACTACAACCTCCACGCCGGCACCCCCGGCATGTACGTGGTCGGCCTGGCGGGCATGCTGATGCTGGTGGCGCTGGTGGCCGGCGTGCTGATCCACAAGCGAATCTTCAAGGACTTCTTCACCTTCCGCCCCCGCGCCGGCGGGCAGCGGGCATGGCTGGACGGCCACAACCTCACCGCCGTGCTCGCCCTGCCGTTCCACCTGATGATCGCCTACAGCGGCGTGGCCATCTTCGTGGCCAGCTACGTCTTCGGCGGCGTGCAGGCCGGCTACGGCGGCGACATGGCGAAGTTCTGGGAGGAGGCCGGCGGCTACTACGAGCGCGAGGAAGTGGGCCGACCGTTGCCGCGCCTGCATTCGCTGGACGCGCTGGTGGCCGACGCGCAGCGGCGGATGGGCGCGCCGGTGGACTGGGCCAGCGTGCACCACCCCGACGACGCCAGCGCGGTGATCCAGTTCGGCACGCGCCACGACCGCGCGGTGGCCTGGGACATGCAGCAGGTCACCTACGACGCCAGCGACGGCCGTTTCCTGCACCAGACGCCGCCACCGGGGCCGGCGTTCCGCACCTATGCCTTCCTCGGCGGCCTGCACATGGTGCAGTTCGGCGGCAGCGCGCTGCGCTGGCTGTATTTCCTGCTGGGCCTCTGCGGCTGCGCGATGATCGCCAGCGGCATGCAGGTGTGGGTGCGCAAGCGCGCCGCGCGCGTGGCCCGGGCCGGCGCCCTCTCCGGCCACGGCCTGGTGCGCGCGCTGAACGTCGGCGTGGTCGGCGGCATGCCGCTGGCCTGCGTGACGATGCTGTGGGCCAACCGCCTCCTGCCGCCCGGCCTGCCTGCGCGTGCCGACGCCGAGGTGCAGGCGTTCTGCGCGGCGTGGATCCTCGCGGCGCTGTGGGGCGCCTGGGCGGAGCGGCGCGGGCACGGCTGGCGCGACCTGTTCGCGACCACCGCCGCGGCGCTGCTGCTGCTGCCGGTGCTGAACCTGCTGACCACCGCGCACAGCCACCTGCCGGCCACGCTGGCGCGCGGCGAGTACGCGCTGGCGGCGGTGGACCTGACCGCGCTGGCGCTGGGCCTGGGTTTCGCCGTGCTGGCGTGGCGCCTACGCGGGCGGCGCATGCCGCATGCGGCGCGCGCCGTGGAGGCCGGCGCATGAACCTGCTGGCGGGTTTCTGCCTCTGCGCGCTGGCCTGGGTGCTGCTGAGCCTGGGGTTGCCGACGCACCATCAGTCACTGTTCGGCCGTCCGCCGGCCCCGCGCGCGCGTCGCGGTTTGCGCGCGGCCGGCTGGGCCGTGCTGGCGGCCAGCTTCGCCTGGTTCGTCGCCGGGCGCGGTTGGGAATACGGCCCGGTGTTCTGGCTGGCGGCGCTGATGCTCGCCGCCGTGGCGTGGGTGCTGGCGCTGGCGGCGGTGGCGCGCTAGCGACCCCCGCCGGCCGGGGCTCAGCGCGCGCTGTGGCGGTGCACGGCTTCCACCAGCGCGGCGACGTGTTCGGGGTCCATGTCCGGCGACATGCCGTGGCCCAGGTTGAACACGTGGCCCTCGCGCGAGCCGCCATTGCCTTCGGCGTAGGCGTCCAGCACGCGCGCGGCCTCGCGGGCGATGGCTTGCGGGCCGGCGTACAGCGTGGCGGGGTCCAGGTTGCCCTGCAGCGCGACGCGGCCGCCGGTGCGGCGCGCCGCCTCGCCCAGGTCCACCAGCCAGTCCACGCCCACCGCGTCGGCGCCGCTGGCGGCCAGTGCCTCCAGGTGCGGCGCGTTGCCCTTGCCGAACAGGATCAGCGGGGTGCGCGCCTCGCCCTGGCCGCGGTCCAGCTCGCGCGCGATGCGCTGCAGGTAGGGCAGCGAGAACTCGCGGTACAGCGCCGGCGAGAGCACGCCGCCCCAGGTGTCGAACACCTGCAGCGCCTGCGCACCGGCGGCGCGCTGCGCGGCCAGGTAGGCGACGACCGCGTCGGTGACCACGCCGAGCATCCGGTGCAGCAGCTCCGGCCGCTCCAGGGCCATGGCCTTGATCCGGCCGTAGTTGTCGCTGCCGCCGCCCTCGACCATGTAGCAGGCCAGCGTCCACGGGCTGCCGGAGAAGCCGATCAGCGGGACCGCACCGTCCAGCTCGCGGCGGATGGTGCGCACCGCGTCCATCACGTAGCGCAGCTCGGTCTCCATGTCCGGCACGGCCAGGCGCGCGACGTCGGCCTCGCTGCGCACCGGGCGCTCGAACTTCGGGCCCTCGCCCTCGGCGAAGTACAGGCCCAGGCCCATGGCGTCGGGCACGGTGAGGATGTCGGAGAACAGGATGGCCGCGTCCAGCGGGAAGCGGCGCAGCGGCTGCAGGGTCACCTCGCACGCCAGTTCCGGGTTCTTGGCCATGGCCAGGAAGCTGCCGGCCGCGGCGCGGCTGGCGCGGTACTCGGGCAGGTAGCGGCCGGCCTGGCGCATCAGCCACACGGGCGTGCGGTCCACGGGCTGCCGGCGCAGGGCGCGCAGCAGGCGGTCGTTGGCGGGGGTATCGGGCACGGATGGACCTTGTACGGGAAAGGGGGGCGCCGCCGTCATGCCCGCCGGGGGGCTTCGGCGCCGCTGACGAACACCACCTGGAAGCCGCGCTTGAGCTGGGCGTCGCGCGCCTTCTCGAAGGCGGCGGTGGCCTCGGCCTGGAGCAGGTACTGCTCGCGCCGCAGCTGCGACTTGCCGCCGACCTGCCCGCTTTCGCGCAGCAGCTCCCAGCCGCCGAAGAGGTCCGGCTGCAGGGTCAGCTGCAGGTAGCGGGTGGGCTCGCCGGCGACGGGCGGCTGCTGCAGGAAGATGCGCATGGGGCGGAATTGTAGCCGGGGCCACGACCGGCGGCCGCGGCGGCGGGGGCCGCTCAGCCGCGGAAGCTGCGCCGGTAGGCCGAGGGCGACAGCCCCAGCGCGGCCTGGAAACGCTGGCGCAGCGACACCGCGGTGCCGAACCCGGCGCGCGCGGCGACCTGCTCCAGCGGCGCGTCGGTCTCCTCCAGCAGCCGCTGCGCGCGCACCAGGCGCTGGTGCGCCAGCCATTGCGCCGGGCTGGAGCCGGTGGCGTCGCGGAAGCGGCGGGTGAAGGTGCGCCGGCTCATCAGCGCGCGCGCCGCCAGCGCGTCCAGGCCCAGCGGCTGGTCCAGCCGGGCCAGCGCCCACGCCAGCACCTCGCCCAGCCGGGCGTCGCCTGCGTCGGCCGGCAGCGGCTGCTCCACGTACTGGGCCTGCCCGCCGCGGCGGTGCGGGGCCACCACCAGGCTGCGGGCGATGCGGTTGGCGACCGTCGCGCCATGGCGCTGCCGGACCACGTGCAGGCAGCAATCGATGCCCGCGGCGGTGCCGGCCGAGGTCAGCACGTCGCCGTCGTCCACGTAGAGCACGTCCCGGCGCAGGGCCACCCGCGGATAGCGCCGGGCGAAGGCGTCCATCGCCGCCCAGTGGGTGGTGGCCGGGCGGCCGTCGAGCAGGCCGGCCTCGGCCAGGACGAAGCTGCCCAGGCACAGGCCCACGACCCGCGCGCCGCGCGCGTGCGCCCGGCGCAGCGCGGCGGCCAGGTCCGCGGGCACCGCGCCCTGCGCGTCCCAGGAGGGCACGACCACGATGGCGGCGGTCTCCAGCGCCTCCAGGCCCAGGCCGACGTGCAGGCCGAAGCCGGCATCGCTGCGCAGCGGGCCGGGTGAGGGCGCGCAGACGGCGACGTCGAACAGGCGCTCCCCGCGCGCCACCGGTCCGTCGAACACCGCGCAGGGCACCGACAGGTGGAACGGGCTGATGCCGTCGAAGGCGACCACGGCGATGCGTTCGGAAGCCATGGCCCGATTCTAGCGGTTGTTGTCCCGCAGGCCGCTCGTGGCGCCCGCCACCCCCGCGAACAATGCCGCGGCCTTCCAAGGAGACCCGCCATGCCCCGCCGCGCCCTGCTGGTGATCGACGTCCAGAACGAGTACTTCGACGGCAACCTGCCGATCGAGCATCCCCCGGTGGCCGAGTCGCTGCCGCGCATCCTCCAGGCCATGGACGCGGCGCACGCGGCCGGCGTGCCGGTGGTGGTGGTCCGGCACCTGGCGCCGGCGGGTGCCCCGGTGTTCGCGCCGGACAGCCGCGGCGCCGCGCTGCACCCGCAGGTCGCCGCGCGCCCGCACGCGCTGCTGCTGGACAAGCGCCAGGCCAGCGCCTTCGCCGGTACCGGCCTGGGCGCCTGGCTGGCGGAGCAGGGCATCGACGCGGTGGCCATCGCCGGCTACATGAGCCACAACTGCGACTTCGCCACCGCGCTGGACGCGCGGCAGGCCGGGCTGCAGGTGGAGTTCCTGGCCGATGCGGCCGGGTCGCTGGCCTACGCCAACGCCGCCGGCCAGGCCAGCGCCGAGGAAATCCACCGCGTCTTCAGCGTGGTCCTGCACAGCAACTTCGCCGCCGTGACCAGCGTGGCGGCATGGATCCAGGCACTGGACGCCGGCACCGTGCCCGAACCGGACAACGTGTTCCTCTCGAGCCTGCGCGCGCGTCGCGCGCGGGGATAGCCGCGCCGGGACCGCGGGGCAGGGCGACGCGGCGGACCGGGGCGGGGCTTCCGGCCAGCCGCGCCGGCCGCGTGCTTCAGCCGGCCAGCACCTCGAGCACCCGCGCCTCGTCCACGTCGGGCACCACTTCGGCGCGGCCGATGCCGCGCCACAGCACCAGGCGCAGGCGTCCGGCCAGGTTCTTCTTGTCCAGGCGCATCCGTGCCAGCAGCGCCTCCGGCGCCAGACCGGCGGGCAGCTCCACCGGCAGGCCGAGGGACCGCAGCAGTGCGCGCAGGCGTTCGGTGTCCGCGGCCGGCGCCATGCCCAGCATCGCCGACAGCCGCGCGGCCAGCACCATGCCCACCGCCACCGCCTCGCCGTGGTTGAGCGCATCGCCCGCGGCGCTGGCGTAGCCCTGCTCGGCCTCGATGGCGTGGCCGAAGGTGTGACCCAGGTTGAGCAGCGCGCGCTCGCCCTTCTCCAGCGGGTCGCGCTCGACGATCCCGGCCTTGTGCTCGCAACTGCGGGCGATGGCCTCGGCCAGGGCGCGGTCGTCGCCGGCCAGCAGCGCCTCGCGCCCGGCTTCCAGCCAGGCGAAGAACGCGGGATCGCGGATGGCGCCGTACTTCACCACCTCGGCCAGCCCCGCGCGCAGCTCGCGCGGCGGCAGGGTGCGCAGGGCCGCGGTGTCGGCCAGCACCGCGCGCGGCGGGTGGAAGGCGCCGACCAGGTTCTTGCCCTGCGGGATGTCCACCGCGGTCTTGCCGCCGACCGAGGAATCGACCATCGCCAGCAGCGTGGTCGGCAGCTGCACGCAGTCGATGCCGCGCATCCAGCAGGCGGCGGCGAAGCCGGCCAGGTCGCCGACCACGCCGCCGCCCAGCGCGAACACGGTGGCGTCGCGGGTGGCCCCCAGCGCGGCCAGCGCGTCGATCGCGGCGGCGAAGCTGGCCAGGGTCTTGTGCGCCTCGCCGGCAGGCATCACGTGCGTGGCCACGGCCAGGTCCGGGCGCGCGGCGCGCAGCGCCGACTCGACCTGTGCCGCGTAGAGCGGGGCGACGTTGGCGTCGCTGAGCAGCAGCGCGTGGCGCCCGCGCACGGCCGCGGCCAGGCGCGCGCCGTCGGCGAGCAGGCCCGGCCCGATGTGGATCAGGTAGGGCGCCTGGCCGCCGACGGCCACCTCGCGCACCGCGCTCATGCGGCCACCCCGTCGGCGTTCCAGCGGTCGGCCAGCTGCAGGCCCAGGCGCATGGCCGCGTCGCTGGCGGTCAGCCCGTCGGTGTCCATCACCAGGTCGGCGACCTCGCGGTAGAGCGGCTCGCGCTGCACGGCCAGATCGCGCAGCACCTGCTCGCGGTCAACGCGCTGCAGCAGCGGCCGGGTGCGGTCGCGGCCGAGGCGGCGCAGCTGCGAATCCAGCCCCGCCGCCAGGTACACCACGAAGCCGCGCTCGCGCATCAGCCGGCGGTTCTCCGCATCGAGCACAGCGCCGCCGCCGGTGGCCACCAGCTGCCCCTCGCCGGCCAGCAGCTCGGCCAGCGCGCAGCGCTCGCGCTCGCGGAAGCCGGCTTCGCCGACGTGCTCGAAGATGGCGGCGATGGTGGCGCCGGTGCGCTGCTCGATGTACTGGTCCGCGTCGACGAAGGCCAGGCCGAAGCGCTCGGCCAGGCGGCGGCCGATCGAGGTTTTGCCGGCGCCCATCGGGCCCACCAGCACGAGGTTGGGAGCGGGATTCATGGGCCGCGATGCTAGCACCGGGCCTTGGTCACCGCTGCAACCGAAGCGCGCCGCGGCGCATGGCGGACGGCCGGGTCGTACGGTTTCTTAACCCGGCCGGCCGCACCATCGGCCGTCCCGGCGCCACGCGCCATGAGCAGGGAGCTCCACCATGTCGGTCGCGAAAGTCATCGAGATCAGCTCGGCCTCCGGTACCAGCATCGAGGACGCGGTGAAGAGCGGGCTGAAGAAGGTCTCCGAAACCGTGAAGGGCATCCAGGGCGCCTGGGTGAACGAGGTCAAGGTGCAGACGGACGACCAGGGCAACGTGGTCGAGTGGCGGGTCAACCTGCGGGTGACCTTCGTCGTCCAGTAGCCCGGGACGGGCGGCGGGCCCGC
>DASRYN010000196.1:0-2085 GCA_035687185.1 Pseudoxanthomonas sp.
GCTCCTACGGCAGGGCGTCGTCTGTAGGAGCCCGTCTTGCGGGCGACGCGCGGGCGCGGGGTAACGCGGCGATGCCAGGCGCCGCAGCGGTCGCCGGCAAGACCGGCTCCTACGGCAGAGCGTCGTCTGTAGGAGCCCGTCTTGCGGGCGAGGCGCGGGGCGCGCGGCGACGCCAGGCGCCAGGCGTCAAGCGTCAAGCGCCAGGCGCCGCAGCGGTCGCCGGCAAGGCCGGCTCCTGCGGCAGGGCGTCGTCTGTAGGAGCCCGTCTTGCGGGCGACGCGCGCGGCGCGGGGTAACGCCGCGACGCCAGGCGTCACAGCGGTCGCCGGCAAGGCCGGCTCCTGCGGCAGAGGGTCGTCGCCGGCAAGGCCATGTGCCTCATGGAGACGCCGTCAGCGAGCCGCGCCTTCCGGCACCAGGCGCAGCGCGTGCCGTGGTTCGCCGGGCAGGAACGGCGTCGGCCGGCCGTGCACCCAGTCGTCGTGGCCGGCGCCCCAGAACGGGGAGAGCGGGTGGCCGCTCTGGCCGCCGGGCATGTGGGCGATGCCATCGGCCTCGTGCCCGGGCGCGACCACCATGCGCTGCGAGGCGCCGAACGCCGGGCCCTGCACGCGCGGCACCAGGGTGTCGCCCGGCAGCGGATCGTCGGGCATGCACAGCGCGCGCCGCAGCGGGCCGGGCAGGGCATCGGCCAGGGGATGACAGATGCGCGCGGTGTTGCGCTCGCCCCAGCGGCGTTCCGCCAGCGGGCCGCGTTCGCCCTGTTCGTCGCGCACTTCGCGTGCGGCATCCTCCAGCAGCGCCGACCAGCTCGCATGGGGACGCGGCAGCAGGTGCGATGGGCGTTGCTGCAGCAGCGGCCAGGCCACGCCTTCCAGTTGCGGCAGGTCGGGCATGCCGAAGTCCTTCCCCTGCGCCGCCCGCGCCGGCGCGGTCAGCCCGTCGGCGATGCGCGCGTGCACCGCCAGCCGCCAGGCGCGCACCAGGCGGTAGGACGCCGACTCGACCGAAGCACGCCCCTGCCACTCGCGCGAGGCGGCGGCCAGCGCCGCCAGCGCCGACCCCACGGGCGCCCGCCGTGCCTCGTCCTGCAGCAGCCGCCACCAGCCATCGAGCAGCACGGCACGGTCGTCGAGCTGCAGCGCGAGCAGGTCGCGCTCGTCGAAGCGCTGCCGTGCGGCCAGGCGTTCACGGATGCGCCAGGCGCGGATGCCCAGGGCGTAGCCGCCGTCGCCGACGTGGGCCAGCGCCGGACCGTCGAGCGTGCGTGCATTGGCGGTCCACAGCCGGTGGCCGGGCGGATCGGCCAGCACCGGCGCGCGTGCGGTGCCCAGGGGCCAGGGCGCGCAGTCGCGCGGCGGCAGCGCGCCGTCGTCCAGCTGCGCCAGCGACGGGCAGCTGCCCGCGCGCTGCGGCAGTGGGCCGAGGATGCGCCAGGCGATGCGGCCGTGGCGGTCGGCCAGCATCAGGTTCTGCGCGGGCGTCGCGGCCCGTGCCGCCACCGCCAGCGCCGCGTCCAGGTCGGCGGCGACGGCCATGTCGGCCAGGCCAAGGTCCAGCGCGCCGGGCAGGTGCGCGACCCAGCGCAGCGCCAGCGCGGGGCGGCCGTCCCGCGCCGGGTGCAGGACCGGGCCGAAGCGGGTCTCCTCCACCTCCAGCGTGGCAGGTTCCGCCCCGGCCACCTCGATGACCTCGCGATGGCGTCGCACCGGCTCGCAGCCGGCGTCCCGCGGGGCGCCATCGGCGCACGGCCGCACCGGGAACCAGTCCGCGGTGTCGGCATAGCTGTTGGTGAAGCCCCAGGCCACGTGCCCGTTGCTGCCCACGACGATCGCCGGCAGCCCCGGCAGCGAGAAGCCGGACACGTCCACGCGGCCGCCGGGCGCGCGCGGGTCCGGATAGCGCAGGCGGACGCGGAACCAGATGTTGGGCGCGCGCAGGCCCAGGTGCATGTCGTCGGCGACGATGGCGCGGCCGTCGGCGGTCAGCGGGCCGGCCACGGCCCAGTTGTTGCTGCCCGGCGCGCCACGGTCGCGCGGCGCCGCCGCGTCGGCCTCGGGTTCGGGCATCGGCAGCGCGCGCAGG
>DASRYN010000197.1:0-6279 GCA_035687185.1 Pseudoxanthomonas sp.
GTCCGCGCTCAGCCGCCGCCGAGGGCGTGGACGATCTCCACCCGGTCGCCCGGCTGCAGCGCGTGGCCGGCATGCGCGCCGCGCGGCACGATCTGGCCGTTGACCTCCACCGCCACGCGGCGCCCGCCCAGGCCCTCGGCCTCCAGCAGCGCGGCCACGGTGGTGCCGGGCGTGAGGGTGCGCGGCTCCCCGTTCAATGCGATGTCCATGCGCCCTATTGTGGCATCGCGCGCCGCTTGCCGCAGCGCAGCGTGAGTGCCCGGCGCCGTCTCTGGGACCATGCCACCATGCGCGGCCGTACGCGGCGTGCCCATCCGCTTCACCACAAGGAGAATCCATGTCCCCCCGTCCGCTCCGTTCGGCGCTCGCCGTCGCCCTGGCGCTTGCCGCCGCCCCGGCCCTGGCCGGCGAGTATTCCGGCACCGTCTTCTTCGGCGACAGCCTCACCGACTCGGGCCATTTCCAGAACCAGCTGCCGCCGGCGGTGCGCCCGGTGACCGGCAAGTTCACCACCAACCCGTCCTGGGTCTGGGCCGAGTACCTGGCCGACCACTACGGCACCGACGGCCGCACCGACAACCAGGGCGGCGACAACTACGCCCAGGGCGGCTCGCGGGTCACGGTGCAGAACGGCGCGGCCGAGTCCACCGTTTCGCAGGTCACCCGCTACCTGGCGGCCAACGGCGGCCGCGCCGACGCCGACACGCTCTACACGGTGTGGACCGGCGCCAACGACCTGTTCGCCGTGGCCGCCGGCGCCCCGGCGCAGGCCACCATCGCCACCGCGGTGGGCGGCGTGGTGCAGATCGTGGGCACGCTGGACGCGGCCGGCGCGCGCTACATCCTGGTGCCCAGCCTGCCGGACATGGGCCTGACCCCCAACGCCATCGCCGCCGGCGCCCAGGCGCAGGCGCAGCTGAGCCAGCTGTCGGCCGGCTACAACGCGGCCATGTACGGCGCGCTGGCCCAGGCCGGTTACCGCGTGATCCCGCTGGACACCTACACCATGCTGCGCGAGGTGGTCGCCGCGCCCTCCGCCTTCGGCCTGCGCAACGTGACCCAGACCGCGTGCCTGCCGCCGCAGGGCAGCTCGCTGACCTGCAACCCGTCGGCCTACGCCAGCCCGGACGCGGCCTCGGCGTACCTGTTCGCCGACGGCGTGCACCCGTCCGGCGCGGCGCACGAGATCCTGGCCGACTACG
Organism: Pseudoxanthomonas sp.; assembly: GCA_035687185.1. GTDB lineage: Bacteria > Pseudomonadota > Gammaproteobacteria > Xanthomonadales > Xanthomonadaceae > Pseudoxanthomonas. The sequence continues at coordinate 1,203 of DASRYN010000197.1, forward strand.
CCATCTCCGTGCTCGAGGGCCCGCGGCTGGCGGCGATCGTGCCGCACTCGGCCGCCGTGGCGGGCCGCGCCCGCGCCGAACAGGTGGCCAGCCACGTCGCCGCGCGCCCGGGCGCCGGCATGCGCTGGTGGGGCGGCCTGCGCGCCGACAACCAGCGCTACGACCACGCCGACCTGTACGACGGCATGGCCCCGGCCGGCCTGTTCGGCGTGGACTGGAGCAGCGGCGACGGCATGGTCTTCGGCGGCTTCCTCGGCTACGGCCGCATGGACGCCGACTTCGGCGGCAGCCGCGGCGGCTTCGAGCAGGCCGACGCCACCTTCGGCGGCTTCCTCGGCTGGTACGGCGAGCGTGCCTGGATCAACGCCCAGGCCAGCTACAGCCGCCTGGACATCGACGTCGAGCGCCAGGTGCGCATGGGCCAGGCGCTGCGCCACCATGCCGGCTCCACCGACGGCCGCAACACCGGGCTTGGGCTGTCGGCGGGCTACGGCTTCGGCGAGGGCCCGCTGCGGCACGGCCCGGTCGCCGGCCTGCTGTGGCAGAAGGTGGAGGTCGACGGCTGGGTGGAGAGCAACCCGTCCTCCAGCGCGCTGGCCTTTGGCGACATGGAACTGGATTCGCTGGTCGGCAGCCTCGGCTGGCAGGTCTCCTACGACGCCGGCGGCTTCGCGCCCTACGCGCGCCTGACCTGGGACCACGAGTTCGAGGACGCGCCCGCGCAGGCCTTCGCCCGCCTGCAGACGCTGCCGGACATGGAGTACGCCGTGCCCGGCCTGGCGATGGACGACGACTACGGCACCGCGGTGCTGGGCGCGCGCCTGGGCCTGTTCGGCATGGACGCCGACGTGGGCGTCCGCACCACCCTCGGCCGCGCCGGCGGCAGCGACAGCGGCGTGTTCGTGAGCCTGGGCGGCAGCTTCTGAACCGCCCCCGCGGCGCGGCGGCCCTGCCGTTGCGCCGCGGCCCCGGCGGCGCATAGACTTCGCTCCGCGCGGGTGTAGTTCAATGGTAGAACTGCAGCTTCCCAAGCTGCTAACGTGGGTTCGATTCCCATCACCCGCTCCAAACCCCGCGAAACGCCGCGCTTCCCGCGGCGTTTCGCGTTCTCGGGATCACGGGGCGCATCCGGGCGGTCATGAAGCTGGCGATCCTCTCCCGCAACGGCTCGCTGTATTCCACCCGGCGCCTGGTCGAGGCCGCGCGCGCGCGCGGGCACAGCGTGCGGGTGCTCGACCCGCTGCGCTGCTACATGCGCATCGCACCCGGCGGCTTCGCCATGCGCTACAAGGGCAGGCCGGTGTCCGGCTACGACGCGGTGATCCCGCGCATCGGCACCTCGGTCACCCGCTACGGCACCGCGGTGCTGCGCCAGTTCGAGCTGATGGGCAGCTACAGCCCCAACCCGTCCGACGCCATCCTGCGCGCGCGCGACAAGCTGCGCGCCCACCAGATCCTGGCGGCGCAGGGCATCGACCTGCCGACCACGGTGTTCGGCGACAACCCCGACGACACCCACGACCTGCTCTCGCTGCTCGGCCCGCCGCCGCACGTGATCAAGCTCAACGAGGGCACCCAGGGCGCCGGGGTGATGCTGACCGAGAAGGCCTCGGCCTCGCGCGCGGTGGTCGAGGCCCTGCGCGGGCTGTACGCCAACTTCCTGGTGCAGGAGTTCGTGGCCGAGGCCGCCGGCGCCGACCTGCGCTGCTTCGTGGTCGGCGACCGGGTGGTGGCGGCCATGCGCCGGCAGGCGCCGGAGGGCGATTTCCGCTCCAACCTGCACCGCGGCGGCGAGGCGAGCCCGGCCGAGCCCAGCGACGAGGAGCAGGCCGTGGCGGTGCGTTCGGCGCGGGCGCTGGGGCTGGGCGTGGCCGGCGTGGACCTGGTGCGTTCCGCGCGCGGGCCCCTGGTGCTGGAGGTCAACTCCACCCCCGGCCTGGAGGGGATCGAGGGCGCCTGCGGGGTGGATGTGGCCGGGGCGGTGATCGACTACGTCGCGAAAAATTCCTCATGAATCAAGTACTTGTACGGAACGCAAAGAGTCTCTTCGGCGTTCGAGACAGCCAGGTTTAACACCCCCTTAATCGAAACGGGCTTAGGCTCCCCCGGACCGCAGCTCCATCGTCAGCCGGGGGCCGTCCTGCCCCCGGATGCATCGAGAGATACGGTAATCGGGGCAATCCTTGGGCCCAGGCGGCGCAACCGCTTGGGCCTTTTTCTGTCCGCCGGCGGGTCGCGCGTGCCGTTTGCCCCGTCACGCGGGGGCCGGCAGAATCGGGACGACCGCGCCAGGTGGCGCTTCCGTGACGAGGTGCTGGATGAAGAAGCTGCTGCTGCTGTCCCTGCTCGGCCTGGCCGCCTTCGGTGCCGATGCCCGGATCGCCTCCGACGGGGGCTTCTCCCCGGAGAAGGGGCTGGACGTGAACGCCTCGTTCGCGGCGCAGCGCGAGGCCATCCTCGCCGCGCTCGGCAACGGCAAGACCTACGCCGAGATCACCCCGGAGAACCGCCGGCGCGTGACCGCGTCGCTGGACCGGATCGCGGCCCTGCTGGGCGACCGGCAGCAGGTGTCGGAACTTCCCGAGCGGACCCGGCTCGAAGTCTTCAACGAGCAGGAACTGGTCAACACCCTCCTGGCCGGCGCCCGCGAGGACAGCCGCCTGGTGTGCACCCGCGAGAAGCGCGTGGGTTCGCACCGCGCGACCACGCAGTGCATGACGGTGGCCGAGCGGCGCCGCGCGCGGGAGGAATCGCAGGACGAGCTGCGCGACATGCAGCGCTCGCCCATCATGAGCCGCTGAGCCGGAGTCCCCCGTGCGCATCCTGGTCATCGAAGACAACAGCGACATCGCCGCCAACCTGGGCGACTACCTCGAGGACCGCGGCCACACCGTGGACTTCGCCGCCGACGGCGTGACCGGGCTGCACCTGGCCGTGGTCCACGACTTCGATGCCATCGTGCTGGACCTGAACCTGCCGGGCATGGACGGGGTGGAGGTCTGCCGCAAGCTGCGCAACGAGGCGCGCAAGCAGACCCCGGTGCTCATGCTCACCGCGCGCGACAGCCTGGAGAACAAGCTGGCCGGCTTCGACTCCGGGGCCGACGACTACCTGATCAAGCCGTTCGCACTGCAGGAGGTCGAGGTGCGGCTCAACGCCCTCGCCCGCCGCGGGAAGGGCGTGCAGACCCGCGTGCTCAACGTCGGCGACCTCGAGTACAACCTGGACACGCTGGAGGTCCGCCGCGAGGGCAGGCTGCTGCAGCTCAACCCCACCGCGCTGAAGATCCTGCAGGCGCTGATGGAGGCCTCGCCGGCGGTGGTCACGCGCCAGGAGCTGGAGACGCGGGTCTGGGGCGAGGAGCTGCCGGACTCGGACTCGCTGCGCGTGCACATCCACGGCCTGCGCGCCGTGGTCGACAAGCCGTTCCCCGTCCCCTACGTCCAGACCCGGCACGGCATCGGCTACCGCATCGCGGCCCCCGATGGCGGCAGCTGAGGCCTCTGCGCCGGCGCCCCGCCGGCACCGTCGCTTCCGGCGGCGGCTGCGCACCCGCATCATCCTGTCGTTCCTGCTGCTGGGCACGGGCCTGACGGCCCTGTTCGCGTTCCTGACCGACTACGCGCGCCAGCGCGTGGAGAACCAGCTGGTCGAGGACGTGATGAACCAGAACATCGACGAGTACGCGCGCCGCTTCTATTCCGACCCGGCGCGCAACCCGGCCGTGCCGATGGAGCAGATCCGCGCCTACGCCTTCTCGCCGACCAGCGAGCGCCTGCGCCGCGACTTCCCGGACTGGGTGAACCTGTCCGACGGCATCTACGGCTTCGTCGGCAAGGACGAGAAGGGCGAGCCGTTCTCCTACAAGCTGGCGGTGCGCAAGGCGCCCGACGCCTGGTTCTACCTGGCCTACGACCTCACCGAGACCCAGCGCAGCCAGACCCAGCTCAAGCGCACGCTGTACGCGGCGGTGGTGCTGTTCTCGGGCCTGTCGCTGCTGATCGGCTGGTGGTCCGCCTCGCGGGTGATGCGGCCGGTGTCCGAGCTGGCCGCGCGCCTGCGCGCGTACCGCAGCAGCAGCGACCCCAAGCCGCTGGCGCCGCACTTCCCCGACGACGAGGTCGGCCAGCTGGCCGAGGCGCTGGACGACTACGCCGCGCGGCTGACCGAGGTCGTGCGCCGCGACCGCGAGTTCAACGCGGACGTGAGCCACGAGCTGCGCACGCCGCTGGCGGTGATCAAGGGCGCGGTGGAGCTGCTGCTCTCGCGCCCGGACCTGGACGAGCGGACCCGCGCCCGCCTGCTGCGCATCCAGCGGGCGGAGCAGCAGTGCAGCGACCTGATCGGCTCGCTGCTGCTGCTCTCGCGCAACGAGCGCGGGCAGGGGCGCAGCGACGTGGCCAAGGTCGCCGAGCAGCTGCTGGAATCGCACCGCGCCCAGCTCGGCGGCAAGCCGCTGGAGCTGCGGATCGAGGGCGGCGGGGCCGGGTTCATGGTGGAGGCGCCGGAGGCCGCACTGTCGGTCGCGCTGGGCAACCTCATCGGCAACGCGGTCAAGTACACGCCGCAGGGCGTGGTGACGGTGCGGCTGCTGCCCGGCGCGGTGCAGGTGCTGGACACCGGCCCGGGGCTGAGCGAGGAGGACGCGGCCGGGCTGTTCCGCCGCGGCTACCGCGGCACCCACGCAGGGCACTCGCAGGGCGCGGGCATCGGCCTGTCCATCGTCAGCCGGCTGTGCGAGCTGTACGGCTGGGACGTGAGCGTGCGTCCGCGGCAGGACGCGCGCGGCGTGGCGGCCACGCTGTCCTTCGGCGCACCGGACGGCGGCGCCTCTGCGCCCGCCTGAGCGGGCCCGCGTCGCGGCAGGCAATGCCGCTCAGAACGTGATCCAGAAGCAGCCGAAATGCCGGCGCAGGCCGAACACGGTCCGCGTGGGCGTGGCCGAGTCCGCCAGGGTCTGCTCCACCCGCAGCCCCACCGGCCGCGGCCGCCGGGGCGGGGCGGCGGGGACGGGCGCGGGAGAGGCCGCCACTGGCACCGGCGCCGGCTGCGGGGCCGGCGGGGCGGCCAGGCGATC
>DASRYN010000198.1:0-3187 GCA_035687185.1 Pseudoxanthomonas sp.
CCTCGCAGACGCCGGCCTCGTCGATGCGCACCTGCGAGCGGGCGAAGGTTTCCGGCGCGTTCGGATCGGGGATGGCGCCGCGGGCGTGGGCGTCGGCGAAGGCGGGGAAGCGCGCGAACTCGCGGCGGCGGCCCTCGCGCACCTGCGCGTCCAGCGGCGGCTCGAAATCGGTGAAGAACAGGAACGGCGCGCGGCTGCCCCAGGGCTCGCCCTGGAAGAACAGCGGGATCATCGGGCACAGCGCCAGCAGCGCCGTGGCCGCGCGCAGGCGCGGCTCGTCCACCAGCTCGCGCAGGCGCTCGCCGAAGGCGCGGTTGCCGACCTGGTCATGGTTCTGCAGGAAGGCGACGAAGGCGGTGGGCGGCAGCTGCGCGGACGGCTCGCCGCGCAGGCGGCCGTCGTGCATGGCCTGGCCCTGGTAGGCGAAGCCTTCGCCCAGCACGCGCGCCAGCAGCCGTTCCGGCTCGCGCGCGTAGGCGGCGTAGTAGCCGTCGGTCTCGCCGGTGAGCAGCACGTGCAGGGCGTTGTGGAAGTCGTCGTTCCACTGCGCGGTGTAGCCGCCGGGCCCCAGCAGCGAGGCGCGGTTGTCCTCGTTCTCCAGCACCAGGTGCACCTGGCGGTCCGGCGGCAGCGCCTGGTACACCGCCTCGCGCAGCTGGCCGAGGAAGGCCGGCGGACGGATGGCGTGCACCGCGTCCAGGCGCAGCCCGTCGAAGCGGTACTCGCGCAGCCACATCAGCGCGTTGTCGATGAAGAAGCGCTGCACCTGGGGCACGCGGAAGTCGATCGCCGCGCCCCAGGGCGTGGGCAGGTCGTCGCGGAAGAACATCGGCGCGTACCCGCCCAGGTGGTTGCCGTCGGGGCCGAAGTGGTTGTAGACCACGTCCAGCAGCACCATCAGCCCCAGCGCATGGGCGCGGTCCACCAGCGCGCGCAGTTCGTCGGGATGGCCGTAGGCGGCGGCCGGAGCGAAGGGCAGCGCGCCGTCGTAGCCCCAGTTGCGCCGGCCGGGGAACTGCGCCAGCGGCATCAGCTCGATGGCGGTGATGCCCCATTGCGCCAGCCGCGGCAGTTGCTCGGCCACGCCGCGGTAGCCGCCGCAGCTGCCCACGTGCAGCTCGTACACCACCGCCTCGTGCCACGGGCGGCCGCGCCAGGCCGGGTCCTGCCAGGCGTGTGCGGTCGGATCGACCACGGCGCTGTCGCCGTGCAGGCCGTCCGGCTGCCAGCGCGAGGCCGGGTCCGGCAGCGGCTCGCCGCCGTCGATGCGGTAGCGGTAGCGCGCACCGGCGGCCGCGCGCAGGGTGAGGCAGTGGCAGCCGTCGTCCTCGGGGGCCATGGTGTGGGCGCGCCCGTCGAGCAGCAGTTCCACGCGCCGCGCCGCCGGCGCCCACAGGCGGAAGCGCACCGTGCCGTCGCCGAGCGCGACCGCGCCCAGCCAGGGCGCCGACGGCGGCGTCATGGCGGCCCCTGCAGCCAGAGGGTGGCCAGCGGCGGCAGGGTCAGCCGCAGCGACTGCGGGTGGCCGTGCAGCGGCACCGGCTCGGTCTCCACGCCGCCGAAGTTGCCCAGGTCGCCGCCGCCGTACCAGGCGCTGTCGGTGTTGAGCACCTCGGCCCAGCGGCCGGCGCGCGGCACGCCGACGCGGTAGTCGTGGCGCGGCAGCGGGGTGAAGTTGCACACCACCAGCACCGGCGGGGCCTCGCCGGCCGGATCGTGGCGCACGAAGGCCAGCACGCTGTTGCCGTGGTCGTCGGCCACGCTCCAGTCGAAGCCCGCCGGCACGTGGTCGCCACGGTGCAGCGCCGGGTGCGCGCGCATGCCGCGGTTGAGGTCGCCCACCAGCCGCATCAGGCCGGCGTGCTCGCCCTGCGCCGCCGTTGCCCACTCGAGCGCGCCGTCGTGGTCCCATTCGGTCCAGGCGCCGAACTCGCCGCCCATGAACAGCAGCTTGGCGCCGGGGTGCCCCCACATGAAGCCGTAGTAGGCGCGCAGGTTGGCGAAGCGGCACCAGCGGTCGCCGGGCATCTTGGACAGCAGCGAGCCCTTGCCGTGCACGACCTCGTCGTGCGAGAGCGGCAGCACGAAGCGCTCGGAGAACGCATACACCAGGCCGAAGGTCATCTCGCTGTGGTGGTGGCGGCGGTGCGCGGGGTCGCGGCGCTGGTAGCCGAGCGTGTCGTGCATCCAGCCCATGTTCCACTTGTGGGTGAAACCCAGGCCGCCGTGTTCCACCGGCGCGGTGACGCCCGGCCAGGCGGTGGACTCCTCGGCGATGCGCAGCACCCCGGGGAAGCGCGCGGCGATCTCGCCGTTGAGCCGGCGCAGGAACGCCACCGCCTCCATGTTCTCGCGCCCGCCGTGTTCGTTGGGGATCCATTCCCCGTCCGGGCGGCTGTAGTCGCGGTAGAGCATCGAGGCCACCGCGTCCACGCGCAGGCCGTCGACGTGGAAGCGCTCCAGCCACTCCAGCGCGCTGCCCACCAGGAACGCGGCGACCTCGGCGCGGCCGTAGTTGTAGATCAGCGTGTTCCAGTCGCGGTGGAAGCCCTCGCGCGGGTCGGCGTGCTCGTACAGGGCGGTGCCGTCGAAGCGGCGCAGGCCGTGGTCGTCGTTGGGGAAGTGGGCGCTGACCCAGTCCAGGATCACGCCGATGCCTTCGCGGTGGCAGCGGTCGATGAAGCGCGCCAGCGCCTCGGGCGGGCCGTAGCGCGCGGTGGGTGCGTAGATGCCCAGCGGCTGGTAGCCCCAGGAGCCGCCGAACGGATGCTCGGTCACCGGCAGCAGTTCGACGTGGGTGAAGCCCAGCGCCTTGACGTGCGGCACCAGCTGGTCGGCCAGCGCGTCCCAGTCCAGCGGCTGGCCGTCGCCGTCGCGGCGCCAGGAGCCGACATGGACCTCGTAGATCGACAGCGGCGCGTCCGGGTCGCGCCCGCGGGTGCGCATCCACTCCGCGTCGTTCCAGGCGAACGGCGCGTCGCCGGCCACGACGGACGCGGTGGCCGGGGGGGGCTCGGCGCGGCGCGCCAGCGGATCGGCCTTGTCGGCCTGCTCGTGGCCGTCGGCGCCCAGCACGCTGTACTTGTAGCGCGCGCCGGCGGCCACGCCGGGCAGGAAGATCTCCCACACCCCCGCTTCATGGCGCAGCCGCATCGGGTGCCGGCGGCGGTCCCAGCCGTTGAAGTCG